>CAVKDD010000025.1:0-9812 GCA_963654845.1 Acutalibacteraceae bacterium
TTGGATTTTGAATTTGGAGAAATTTTTATGCGTAACACTAACCCGTCTTTTGTTTGTTTCATCATAAAACAAGTTTATCATAAACAATTTTTCTAATCCTTTTAGATGAAATTTCTCGGGTTTTGTTGAAAATCATAAATATAATTTATATCATAAGTCTATTATGTCAGATGTTGAAAAATTTAAAGAAGTAAAAGAGCTAATGATTGCTCAAAAGCACTCTCCTGAAGAGATTGCACAGGTTGAAAAGGCTTATAAATTTGCAAAAAAACTCCACGATGGTCAATTTAGGGTATCGGGCGAACCGTATATTATTCACCCGTGCGAAGTTGCCAGAATACTTGCAAATCTGAAAGTAGATACGCATACGCTTGTTGCTGCGTATTTGCACGATATTTTGGAAGATACCGACACCAAGCCCGAAACCATTGAAAACCTTTTCGGAACAGACGTATTAAATATTGTTCAAGGGGTTACAAAACTCGGCAAACTCCAATTCAAATCGAAAGAAGAACGTCAAGCCGAAAACTTCCGCCGACTGTTTATCGCAATGGCAAACGATATTCGAGTAATATTTTTGAAACTTGCCGACAGATTGCACAATATGCGAACTCTTAATTTTATGGAGCCTGCAAAACAGAAAAAAATTGCTCAAGAAACAATCGACATTTTTGCCCCGCTTGCTAACAGATTAGGTATCTATAAAATCAAAGCGGAACTTGAAGATTTATCCTTAAAATATCTTGAACCCGAAAAATATTACGAAATCGTACAACTTGTTGCCCAAACAAAAGCCGCAAGAGAAGAAACCGTAAATCTTTTGATAGATAAGATTTCTCAAGACGTCAAAAAAAGCGGAATTGAGGCTCAAATTACGGGACGTGCAAAACACTATTACAGTATTTATGCAAAAATGAAACGTCAAAATATCACATTTGACGACCTTTATGACATAACGGCAGTTCGAGTAATCGTAAACACGGTTAGAGAATGTTATGAGGTTTTGGGTTTAATTCACTCACAATTTAAACCGATTCCGGGAAGATTTAAGGATTACATCGCAATGCCAAAAGGCAACATGTATCAATCTTTACACACTTCCGTAATCGGACCTCGTTCAAAACCGTTAGAAGTTCAAATCAGAACTTGGGAAATGCACCAAGTCGCAGAATACGGTATCGCCGCCCACTGGAGATACAAAGAAAAAGGTTCTCAAAAAGCGGACAATGCGGCAGACATGAAATTTTCGTGGATGCACAAACTCGTTGAATACGAAAAAGAAATGAAAAACGCCGAAGACTATGTAAAAAGCGTTAAATTAGACTTATTCTCAGACCAGGTTTTTGCTTTCACGCCAAACGGCGATGTTTTAGACTTACCTAAAAACGCTACCCCTGTTGACTTTTCATACAGAATCCACTCAGATGTCGGTCATAAAACAGTCGGAGCGTTGGTTAACGGCAGAATCGTTCCGTTAAACACAAAACTTAATAACGGTGATATTGTTGAAATTTTAACTTCAAAAACTCCGTCACCACGACTTGATTGGTTGACCTTTGTAGTTACAAAGCAAGCCTCACAAAAAATTCGTCAATGGTTCAAGAAAAACAACCGTGAAGAACACGTCAAACTCGGTAAAACTAACCTTGAACACGAACTGACCAAAGCGGTTTTTGATGAATATGTAAAACAAGGCGAATTTGAAAAAATTGCCAAAACAATGAATTACCAATCCGCAGAAGACTTGTTTGCGGCTCTCGGGTATGGCGAAACGACGGTTAACAAGGTTACAAACAAACTCAAAAAGCCGAAAGAGAAAACTATTGAGGACAATTTCAAAAATTCAAGAAGAAAGAACTCCGAAAAAGATATTATCGGACTTGAAGGTTTGATGTATTCGTTTGCAAGATGTTGTTCCCCAATTCCGGGCGAACCGATTGTAGGTGTTGTAACCCGTTCTAAAGGTGTTTCAGTTCACAGAGCAGATTGTAAGACTTTGGAAACTATCCCGACCGAACGCTTAATGCAAATTCAATGGGCGGGAGTTAATACAAACAAAACTTATAACACGACAATAAGAATTGAAACTGCCGAAAAATTAGGACTGTTGAAGGACGTAATTTCTGCGGTATCAGATAACAATACAAACATTGTCAGTGCAAATATTAAAACTAAAAACCATGTCGGAATTATCGAAATCGGACTTGAACTTGATAATATTGATACCTTGAAAAAAGTTATTGCATGTATTCAATCGCTACCTGATGTTTACAGCGTAAAAAGAATACAGACCTCATCCAGCATGGTTAAGAAAAGTTCACCGACAAAGAGTTCAAAATCTTATAAACACAAAAAGACTACAAAGAAAAAAGACGAATCATAGGAGAATAAAATTATGTCAATTCCACTAACTAACGATACCGTAATTGCGGCGTACTATTACCTAGCAATTTTTTCAACACTCGTTTTCGCAATAAAATTGGTACTTTTCACAATTACGGGCGGAGATAGTGAAGTTATTGCAGATTTTAATTCAGAAATCGACACTGATTGCTCGTTCAATTTTGTATCTATTCAATCAGTTTTGGCATTTTTTATGGCGTTTGGTTGGATGGGTTATGCGGGGCTAAAACAGTTCGGTTTTTCTCACGTTGTTAACATCTTGGTAGCAATTTTAGTCGGACTTGCTTTTATGGCAGGAACGGCATTTTTGATGTTCAGCGTTAAAAAATTAGAGAAAAACGTTAAAAAAGATTATTCAAAAGCTTTGAACCAAATCGGCAAAGCCTACACTCACTTTGCCCCAAAATCAGAAGGTCAAATAGAAATAGACATCAATGAACAATTATCGGTTGTAAATGCAATAAATTCAACTGACGAAGAAATAAAAGCCTTCACTCCGATAAAAGTGGTAAAAGTTGAAAACGAAACTTTATTTATAGAAAAAGCAGAATAAAAGAAAAATCAATAATAATCAAACAAAAATAAAAGGAGGAAAAATGTTTGGATTAATAGTTGCAGCAGCACTCGTATTGATTTCTTGCTTTATATTTATAGCAAATCAATACAAAAGATGCCCGTCAAACAAAATTATCGTAGTTTACGGTAAAACAGGCGGAGAAAAAACAGCAAAATGCGTACACGGCGGCGGTACTTTTATTATCCCGCTAATTCAGGATTACGGCGTACTTTCGCTTGAACCTATGACAACGGATATTGATTTAAAAGGAGCCTTGTCAAAAGGTAATATCCGTGTAGCAGTACCGTCAACCTTTACATTTGGTATTTCTACAGACCCTAAAATTATGATTAACGCAGCAGAACGTTTGTTAGGTTTGACCAAACCAGATGTAATTACTCAGGCAAGCGACATTATTTTAGGTCAATTACGTCTTGCTATTGCGACTTTGACAATCGAAGAAATTAACCAAGACAGAGAAAAATTCCTCGAACAAATCAACGCAAACGTAAACACAGAGCTTAATAAAATCGGTCTTGAAATTATCAACGTAAACATCAAAGATATTACGGATGAATCAGGTTATATCGATGCAATCGGTAAAAAAGCCGCAGCAGAAGCAATAAACAAGGCAAAAGTTGAAGTTGCACAACAAGAAAAACTCGGTGCAGTCGGTGAAGCTTCCGCAAACAAAGAAAAAGAAGTTCAAGTGGCTGAACAACTTGCACAAACTGCGATTGGTAAAACAAATGCGGAAAAAGAGCAAAGAGTTCAAACTGCAAATATCAATTCAACAGCCGTAATTGGTGAAGCGGAAGCGAATAAAGTAAAAGAAGTTGAAGTAGCAGAACAACTTGCTCAAACCGAAATCGGTAAAACAAGTGCAATGAAAGAACAACGTATTCAAACCGCTAACCTTGAAGCACAAGCGGTTGAAGGTGAAAACATTTCAAAAGCAAATATTGCCGAATACAACGCAACTTTGGCAGTAAAACAGGCAGATGCGTTCAGAGAAGGTGAAGTAGCAAAAGCAAACGCCCAAAGAGATGTTTTACTTGCTCAAAAAGAACAGGAAGAAGCAAAATTGAAAAAAGAAGAACTTGCAAGACAAGAAGTTGAAAAACTTAAAGTTCAAGTTCAAGCAGATGCGGAAGCTGAAAAAGCAAGACGTATCGCTCTCGGTGAAGCCGATGCAATCAAAGCAAAATACTTTGCGGAAGCAGAAGGTGTTAAAGCCGTTTTGGAAGCAAAAGCAAAAGGTTATCAAGACCTTGTTAAAATTTCTAATAACAGACCTGAAATCGCTACAAGCTTCCTTATGATTGAAAAAATTGAAAAAATCGTTGAAAAACAAGTTGATGCAATCAAAAATATCAAATTTGATAAGATTACGGTTTGGGACGGCGGAACAGGCACTGCTAACGGTTCAACCACCGCTAACTTTATGAAAGACCTTATCAAATCATTACCTGCAATGCACGACTTGGCAGGACAAGCAGGAATTGAACTTCCTCAAATTTTGGGCAAAGTTGAAGGTGCAGACCAACCTAAACAGGCTCAAGAGGCTAAAGAATAAAAGGTATTTTGTGTAGATTAATAATATAATAGAACCGTTCGGAAATTTGAAATCTTCCGAACGGTTTTGTTTTTGAAAACGGTGGAAACCGCTTTGCTTTTTCCACCCTACAATTTTAACTTGTTGGGCAAGTATGACCAACCGACATGTTGACAGGGAAAACGTCATTCTGAAAAGATTAAAAATCAAGCAATTTTAATTGCGTTGATTTTATCTTATTCAGAATCTGTTTAATATCGTAACAGATTCCGGATCGGAGTCCGGAATGACGTCTTGGTGAGCCTACCAAATGGCTCGTCATTCTGAAAACCTAGAAAATTTATGCGAATAAAACCCTTTGTTTATTCAGGTCGCAAAGTGCCTTTTGAGTTAAAATCAACCTGTTTAAAATTATTATTATCGTGCAGATGAGAAACCCTGTATTTTCTGTTACCCGTCTTCAAACCAATAATAGTATGGGTTTCCTCCTCAGGTCTTGAATAAAGATATCTGTCTTTAATATGAGTCTTTGCTTCAACATCTCTGGTTTTAAATAACGGCTTACCTGATTTATCATAATATCTTGAGAAGATAACGGTTGCTTTTTTATCAGCAGAAAGACCTTCTGCGAAAAAACTGCCCGGAGCAGTATATTCATCTTTTTTTGTAATATATTTTTTACCATTAATTGGATTTGTACTTCTTATGATTGTTTTTACTTTTTGTTTAATCAAATTTCCTTCACTGTCAACCAATTTAAAGATTGTACTTTGAGTTCCATCTTCATTTTTCACAATTTCTCTTGATAGTTTTCGACCTTCACTTAAAAGCCTTTCCGTGACGTTGTTTGATACACACTCGTTAACCTTTGTTTTTCCTCTTGTCAATACATATAAACCTGCAGCAATCGCCAATGTTATACCTGTTGCTAACAGTGTTGTTAAAGCTGATTTTTTCGGAGGCTCATTATTAGAAGTTTTACCAAACGAGGTTTGATAAGCATTAGTTCTTTGTCCACGCTGAGCCTTTAAATTTTTATTTGTTCCAAATGTAGGAGTTACTCCATAATTTATAGACAATGAGGTCATAAATTTTCCTTTCTTATTTCTTGGTTTTGGTAAAACCTAAAAATATATTATTTTGCTAAAGATAGAAGGAAAATTTATATTTTGTAACATTATTAAAAACACATTGTAGGGTGTGGAAAAGCGGAGCGATTCCCACCATTCCGAAATTCTGAAAGGCTTAAAATTTCTCCCTTAATCCAAAACCTGTTTCAATTCCTCAATAACGACATCCAATGCACCTTGTTGGTCATTGAATATTGTTTCGCAATCCTTGCAGGCCTGTTGATAAAAGTCGTTATCTGAAAGCAATTTTTCTACATAATCGCTCATCTCTTCAGGCGTTTTAACAATTTTTCCTGCATGAGATTGTGATAACAACCAATAAATATCTCTAAAATTATGGATTGAAGGTCCCGTAATTGTCGGTTTTGAGTAAACTGTTGCCTCTAACGGGTTATGACCGCCCGTATTGTTGAAACTACCGCCAATAAACGCAAAGGAACAAATTGAATACATTTTTCCGAGTTCGCCCATTGTATCAAGTACGATAATATCTTTATCTTTAAAAGTATCGCCTTTTGAACGGAAACCGTAAGACAACCCCGTGTTTTCAATTAGCGGCAAAACCTGCGGTAATCTTGTGGTATGACGTAATGCCAAAAGCAATTTTATATCAGGATATTTTTTGATTTTTTCGGCAAAAATCTTCAAAACGATTTCATCTTCACCTTTATGCGTACTGCCCGCAATGATTACTCTATACCCGTCTTGACCAATTTCAACATGTTCTGTTGTCGGTTTTACGTCAAATTTTAAATTCTTCATTACAAAAGTTCTGTCAACAGGAGCACCGATAGAAACGAGTTTTTGGCGGTCAATCTCACTTTGAGTAAGAATTTTTGTATATTTAACAAGAATTTTCTTAAAGAAATATCGACACAATTTATACAATTTGTAGGTGGAATCAGACATTCTGCCGTTAATTGTATATAGTTTAATCCCTTTCAATTTGCAAAAAGAGGCAAAAATAGGCCACAATTCTGTTTCCGCAATCAATACAACAGTAGGTTTTACCTTAACCAAAAAGGATTGAACGCAAAAGGCAATATCAAACGGAAAATATGTAATAAAATCCGCAAGATTTGCGTATTTTTTAAGTGCAATCTCTTGCCCTGTTTTCGTACCTGTTGTCACGACTATTTTATAATCAGGGAAAACTTCTTTTGTCTTTTTAATAAGATTTTCCAACGCAATAACTTCACCGACAGAAACCCCGTGAAACATTATTACTTTTGAACCCAAATCAGGCGATTTGAAAAATCCTAACTTCTCTTTCCAGCCGTATAAAAACTTACCGCTAATCGCACGGATTACATAGTAAAACGGCAACAAGACGATAAATAACAAAGTCGAAACCAATCCGTAAAGGAAAAGTTCGCTAAACATAGAAACTACAACAAGTAGTAATAAAACCAATATTATTGAATAAGTAATCATACAAAAAATTATACATCAAAGAATTAGAAACATGTTGACAATAGATACAAAAATTTATAAAATCAGGATATGGCAATAGCATATTTAAGTTTAGGTTCAAATAAAGGCGACAGAATCGGTTTTGTCCAACAGGCTGCGGCACTGCTTGGCGGGGACGAAAAGATTTCTATTGTCAGAACTTCGGCGTTTTATGAAACTGAACCGTGGAACATGAACACAAAAACTTGGTTTGTTAATGCCGTTGTTGAAATTAAAACACAATATTCACCGCAAGAACTTTTAGAAGTTTGTCAACGTGTGGAAAAACAATTAGGAAGAGAAAAACATTCCTCTCAAGACTATGAAGACCGCACGATTGATATAGATATTTTGTTTTACGGAAAAGAAGTTATCAACGAAGAGAATTTAACGATTCCGCACAAATACGTTCATTTGAGAGCATTTACGCTGGTTCCTATGCTTGAACTTAACCCTGAATTTGTGCATCCCGTTTTACATAAAAATATAGTTGAAATGCACAACGATTTGGAAAACCCTGAAATGGTATTTTTATATGGCACAAGAGTCGATTTCTAATAAAACTATAGCCATTATCGGCGGCGGACCTGCGGGTTGTACTGCTGCAAAATTTTTATCAGATTACGGGTTTGAGGTTACTCTTTTTGATAAGGGGAATTTTTTGAGAACTCTTTTGCCGACAGGTGGCGGACGTTGCAATTTGGCACATGCCGAATACGATTTCAAACAACTTGCCAAAAATTATCCTCGTGGTGAAAAGTTTTTGTACTCACTTTTTTCAAGGTTTTCAACTGCTCAAACCTTAGAATTTATGAAATCTCTTGGGATTGAAACTTACACCCAAGAGGATAACAGAATTTTTCCGACCTCAAATTCTGCAAGTGAGGTACGGGAAAAGTTTTTGAAATCGATTTCAAACGTCCATAAAATAAAAGAAGAAGTACTGGAACTTTCAAAACTTGAGAACGGTTACAAAATCAAAACCAATAAATCGACTTACGCTTTCGATATTGTTGTGATTGCAATAGGCGGGCATGCCGGCACTAAGTTATTAAAAGATTTGGACATAAAAATTATTCCGCAAACAAAATCTTTGGTCGGATTGATTACGGAAAAGGATTTTTCGGAAATTTCAGGCGTAAGTTTGAAAAACGTCAAAGTAAAACTCGGTAAAACGATTTTGCAAGAGGATGTTTTGTTCACGCACAAGGGAATTTCAGGACCTTTGATTTATAAAATTTCTTCAATAAAGGCTCGTGATAATATGCCTTATGCCTTGCATTTCAGGTTTTTAGAAGATTTCGATTTGCAAGATTTGCTAAACAAAAATCCGCACAAATCAATAAAAAATTTGCTCGGGAATCTTGTGCCAAAGTCTTTTGCTCAGTATCTTTTGAAAGATTTAAACCTTGAAGAAGAAACCGAGTGTCACAGGATTAACGGAAAAATTCGGGACAAAATTTATTCCGCTTTGACGGATTTTGAGATTAAAATAACGGCAAAAGCAAATGAGGGCGAGGTCGTAACTTGCGGGGGAGTTGACTTAAAAGAAGTTAATTCCAAGACTTTAGAGGCAAAGAATTACCCGAATTTGTATTTTTGCGGTGAGATTTTGGATATTGACGGTTTTTGTGGCGGGTTCAATTTGCAAAACTGTTGGACTACGGGTTTTGTAGTTGCGGAAAGTATTTGTTCAAAATAAAAAGTCCGCCAAATTTTTTTTGACGAACTTTTTACGATTAATTTTGCGTTATTTTAGCCTATAACGGGAGCAACAAAAGTTCTTGTTGCAAGGTCTTTGTCTAACAATAGCAAAGCGTTTTTGTCTTCACCGATAAGTTTAAGAGTAGCCAAAACACCGCCTACGTTTGCTTCTTCTTCGACTTGTTCGTTGATGTACCAGTCTAAGAATTTCAAGGCAGCACGGTCTTTAACTTCTTCCGCAACATCAGCCATTTCATTAATTCTTGAGGTTACATATTCTTCGTGTTTAAGAACTTGCTCAAAGATTTCTAGCGGAGTTGTGCCGTCAACAACAGGAGCTTCAATCGCTCTCAAATCTACTTTGTGACCTCTTTCGTTAAGATAATCGAACATGCCCATAGCGTGAGCGTGTTCTTCTTGAACCTGAACATCAAACCAATTTACAAAACCTTGCAAATTCATTTCTTGAAAACAGGCTTTCATAGCCAAATAAAGATATTCAGAGAATAATTCTTTGTTAATTTGAATATTAAATTCTTCCACCAAATTTGAATCCATCATAATAACCTTCCTTTCTACACGCAAGAGTATAACAGGAAAGAAAAGCGAAAACAATAGAAGAACGAAATATATCGTCATTCTGAAAACTTAGAAAATTTATGCGAATGCAATGAGCATTTAATTTTCAAGTTATTCAGAATCTGTTATAAGGTCAAACAGATTCCGGATCACGCACTCATTTTATTCGTGCTGTCCGGAATGACATTTTTGTGAGCCTACCAAACGGTTTTGTCATTCTGAAAGGCTTAAAAAATCCTTTGAGGATACGAAAAGTGATTTTTAGCCTATTCAGAATCTGTTTTTCCTCCCCTTCGAAATCACAGATTTCGGTTCCCCTGCCAGCGGGGAACATTATAAAACGTAGGTCACGGCATCGCCTGACATTTAAAATTTTTATTACAACAACTATCTGTTACGTTTTATTGCTTTTATTATACCAACGAGGGCATCA
>CAVKDD010000026.1:0-9679 GCA_963654845.1 Acutalibacteraceae bacterium
GGAACTAACAAAGCTTTCGTCATTCTGAAAGGCTTAAAAAATCCTTTGAGCATGCAAAAAGTGATTTTTAGCCTATTCAGAATCTGTTTCAAGTTTGTTTTATTCCCTCTAAAAACAGACTCTGAATCAAGTTCAGCATGACAATTTGGTGGGCAAAGTGTAGTTCTTGGCGTTTGGAAATAATCAAGTTACACAGGACTAATTGGTGGGACTTCTTACCTGCCCGAGGTAGTCACCCTGAATTTATTTCAGGGTCTTTTCATTGGTAAGGTTTTACAAAGAATTTGGAGCTTAAAAATTTGTTTTATTTTGATTTTGGAAGAGACTCTGAATCAAGTTCAGAGTGACTATTTGGTGGGCAAAGTGTAGTTCTTGGCGTTTGAATAAATCAAGTTCAGCATGACTATTTGGTGTACTTACCAAATTTTTATATTCTTTTTAACATTATCAACCAGTCCCTACACACAACAAAACGGGCTCGGAGGAGCCCGTTTGATATATGTTTTGGGGTTGTTTATTTGTTTGATATTGGTCATTAACCTTGACCTGTGTAGTTTGGAGCGAGGTTCTTGGCATCCGCTTGTTCCATCTTCTTGCAAGCCTCGTAATCTGCTTGTGCGATTTGGATTTGTGATTCCAATGAATCTTTTTCCGTTTGCAAGGAATCTTCTTCCATTTTCAAAGGTTCCAGCATTATATCGTTCATGTTTTCGTATTTTTCTTCGATTTGGTTCTTCATTTGAGTTAAAACCATTTCGTTTCTTGATGACATTTGAGTCTTTAACTGACTGAATTGAGCCATCCAAGCTTGTTGTGCTGCATTATCCGTTGCTGTTGAACCATCTGTTTTTGGAACACTCTGAAGGATAGAATTTATATCGCCACCGCCCATCATCATTTGTTGAATTTGAGCACCGTTTGCACCAGGACAATTTCCAATAGTAGCACTAATCATAAACGGTATTGATAAGTTACCGGCCTGCTGTTGCATTGCAAGGTTATTTATTTCCATTTTCTTTTGTGTTTCGAGCATTTTAGACATTTTTTCGATTTGGCGAGTTGTGCGTCTAGCCTTCGACTGAACGCGCATCATGCGTGCTTGCAGATCTCTGACCCTGCGGCCCGCCATCAATTTTCCAAATGCTCCTAATAAGAAACCCATTGCCTCGTTTAATCCTTATGTTTTGTCCTCGTAATTATATAAAGTATTTTCTTCCGCAATAATTGCCTTTTTTGAACCGTCATGTTAAGTAATGTTACAAAAGTTCTCATGTTTTAGTATATACTTTTTATATAACTAATTATTTAATCCAGTATTTACAAGGGTTTCGGCGATTGATATATTTTCATGAAATTTTCATGCTATGAGCGGATTTCAGCCATGTTGAGTGATATTTTTATATCAATTTGTGATATCATGAAACCAAATTCAGACTTGGAGATAAAACATGATAAAGAAACTTTTTAACACAAAAACTATAATTTTCTTAATATTAGTAGGAATTTTGCTTTTCTTAATTCCAAAACTTACCGAACTGATAATGCTACTGTTCGCTTCTTATGTAATCGCAGCAGCCTTGAATCCGTTTGTAAATTTTTTGGAAACCAAGATTAAAAACCGAGCAATTTCAGCATTAGCAATATTATCAACAACGTTATTCGTACTTTTGGCGTTGTTATTCCCGATTATTGCCGCCTGCTACAAGGAAATCGAGTTATTCGTTACAATACTTCCGCAAAAAATTACAACTATATATAATATAATAACGAACACCAAATTATACGGAAAAACCATTGCTTCATACATTCCGATGGACAATTTGGCAAACAGCACCCCTGACATTGCACAAAATCTGTTCAGTCAATCTTGGAGTGTAACAATGGCGGCAGGTCAAACAATCTTCATTTGCTTGGCACTTGCAATGTTTATTTATTATATATTGGTGGATAAAAAATATCTCATCACAAAGTTTATTGAGTTTTTCCCGCCAAAACTAAAATCAAAAGCAGAGCTTATATTATATAATATAACGACTAAAGTCGGAAACTATGTAAGGGCTCAAGTTCTGTCAATGGTAACCGTAGGCGTTATGGTAACCCTTGAAGTCGCACTGTTAAAGATTGATTACCCTATTTTGTTAGGTTTAATCGCAGGTATCTGTGAAATTATCCCTGTTTTAGGTCCTTCAATCGCAATCGGTGTTATCGTAATTGTCGGTTTCCAATTAGGTTTGGGCAAAATTATCCTTGCAGTTGTACTGTTCTTGGTTATCCAACAGGTTTCAAATTACATTATAAGACCGTTCTTATTCGGTAAATTCATGCAACTTCACCCGATAAACATAATGGTAGCACTTTTTGTCGCTGAAAGATTTTTAGGGGTATGGGGGGTAATCCTATCACCTGCAATCGCCGCAACAATCTGTGTTTTGATTGACGAATTGTATTTAAAACCAATCAACGACAACGAACAGGAAACTCAGCCAGTAAAAATTGAAGAAGGAAAAGAAATTGCAGAACAATAGCGAAATCTATCTGTACAACAAAAGTATAAAAAAAGATTACGACTACAAAATGTGGTTCTTTTTCCCCGGTTGTGAAGCCTTCGCACTCTCTTCACTCGGTTATTTGTGGTTATTTAAAACGATTGATGAGCGTGAAGATATCGAGATAGAACGGGTTTATTCTGATTCAAAAACCACTAACATTATGCGGAATGAAATTTCGCTAATCGGGATTTCAAATTCGTTTGACATGGATTTTTTGGAAATCTTCAAATTTTTAGAAAAAAACAATTACGAATTTAAGGCAAAAGACAGAAAAGAAGCAGACCCGATGATTTTTGCGGGCGGTCCCGTGATTACCGCAAACCCCGAACCTTACAAGGAAATCTATGACTTTATGATAATTGGTGACGGGGAAGACGTTAACACGCAAGTTATAGAAATTTGCAAAGACAATCAAGACAAGTCAAAACAGGAAATACTGGAGTTGTTGAGCAAAGTCGAAGGGGTTTATGTTCCGAGCGTAAACCAACCTATAGTAAGGAAAATTACAAAAAAATTATCGCAATGTATTTACACACCGATTTTGAGTGAAAAGTCCTTTTTCCCAAACACTTTCATTTTGGAAGTCGAACGTGGTTGTGCCAACAGGTGCGGGTTTTGTCTTGCCTCATATATCAATTTACCGCTAAGATTTGTACCTTATGAAAAAATTATAGAAGCCATCGATTTAGGATTAACAAAAACCAACAAAATCGCACTGCTAGGTGCTCAATTAACCGCTCACCCGAAATTTGAAGAGATTTGCAAATACATCGGCAACAAAATCGACAACGGCGAAAACATTGAAATGAGCGTATCTTCCCTAAGAGTTGATTCGTTCAAGCCCGAAACCGTCAACACTCTTGTCAAAGCAGGTCAAAAAAACTTAACCTTAGCACTTGAAGCTGGCAGTGAAAAATTAAGAAGAGTAATTAACAAAAACCTGACAGAACCGCAAATTCATCAAGCGATTGACGTTGCCGTTGAGTGCGGACTGAAAGGGATGAAGTTTTACGGGATTTTAGGACTGCCGACAGAAACTGACGAGGATGTGCAAGAAATTATAGAACTTTCTAAACGAATAAAAAAACGTCACAAGCAATTTGACATCTCGTTTGGGTTTTCAACATTTGTACCAAAGGCTCACACGCCGTTCCAATGGTGCGGAAGAACGCCTGACAAGATTTTGGAAAAACGCATTCAATATTTAACCAAAGAATTAAAGAAAATCGGCGTTAAAATAAATGTTTCCAGCCTGAAATGGGATTATATTCAAGCCGTACTCTCTCGTGGGGACGGGAATTTGACGGAATATTTAATCGAAAGTTACAAAAACGGTGGCAAAACGGGAGCTTTCAAAAAGGCTGCAAAATTATTAAAAATAGACACCGACCATTATGCAACGGAAAACTATGACACAAGGGCAGAATTACCGTGGGACAAAATCAGCATGCGACCTGAAAAAGAATTTTTAATAAAGGAACATGCCGGTCTGCTAAGCAGAAAATAAAAACTTAATTCAACGGCAAATAGCCTGAATAAACAAGGCTTTCCCAACCGTCAAAGTAAGTAATTTGAGTTGCACTGCCCGTTCTTATATAAATTTGAGAAAATCTGTCGGCAGGAATATTCAACGCTGAACAAATTACCGCCTGAATTACATCAGGGTGAGTTACAATGATAATACGGTTTCCGATGTTTTCTTCAACAAGGCTGTCTATCGTCTTTTTTACTCTTGCTACAAATGCTGAGGTACTTTCCAAATCTCCGAGTTTTTCATCGGGAGCTTCAAGTATTTCAGGATAAGAATTCGGATATTTTTTCAAAATCTGTTCAAGAGTTAATCCGTTCAAAGCACCGTTTTTTCTCGGTTTCAAATCGTCCAAAACTTTGTAATCCGTTTTGAAAGCCTTTGAAATTATCATAGCCGATTGAATTGTACGAACGGAAGGGGAAGTGTAAATTCCGTCATTTTTTACCCCTCTTGCTCTTAAATAATTTGTCATGGCATCAATTTCCGACACTCCGAGTTCCGATAGCGGCGGGTAATTATCAGCATCCGAGAATCTCATTTCCTCAGAATAAATCGTTGCTCCGTGACATATAAACGTTATTTTACATTTTTTTCTGAAATACATAACAATACCTTTATTTACATTATAGCACACATTTTATTTTTGCGATAGTATAGTATATAAAAAGGAGAGTTTTCATGGAAGGTAAAGCTTTTAAATTCGGTGATAATATTTCAACTGACCACATCGCACCGGGCAGATTGTACCACTTGAGGTCTAACTTGCCGGAGTTCGCTAAACATGTGTTGGAAGATGCTGACGAAACCTTTGCTCAAAGAATGAAAAAAGGCGATTTTGTCGTTGCAGGTTCAAATTTTGGCTTGGGTTCTTCAAGAGAACATGCTCCGCTAATTATGAAAATTGCCGGCGTTGGTGCTGTTTTAGCAAAATCTTTTGCAAGAATTTTTTACAGAAACGCAATAAATATCGGTCTGTTGGCTATTGAATGCGACACTGATGCTATTGACGACGGCGATGAATTGGAATTAGATATAGAAAAAGGCGTAATTACAGATTTGACAAACGGTGCAATTATCCAAATCGAACCGCTGCCTGCCGTTATGATTAAACTTTTGCAAGACGGCGGACTTGTGGAACACATTAAAAAGAACGGCGATTTTAAACTTACGGACTAATTGCATTTTCTTTGCCACTACTTGTATAATATGCTTAAATTATCTTTAAATTATAATAATCTTAAATAAAGACGAAGGGGAAATTTTAATATGAATATTCAAGAACGTACCGAGAGTATTAACGATGTTATCCGTAAACTTGCCGAATTTATCCAAACTAACGAGTTGGTTAAAGACGATTTTAACGAATACCTGAGAACTATCGGAGCAAACTCAAACAACAGAGTGCCTCTACAATCGGCATGTTTTAACTATATTTTGGAAAGAAATCTTGGCGAAGATTTGAAAAGTATTCCGCAACTTTACTTGGAAAATACCAAAAGATTAAGCAAAGAAACCAAGTCAATTATTGAAGCCATTGATAATTCTATCTCTTCGGTTTTTGAAGTTAAAAGAGTTCTAAAAAACGGGTTTGAATTATTCAATATCGTTAACGAACGCAAATATATGATTACTTCGCTAATGAAGATGACTTCTCTAAAATCTATCGGTTCAGGTGATTTTGTAATTGCAAGAATCGTTAATTTCGGCGGAGATTACTATTTGTTGGAAATCTCAGGAGTTTTACCGATTACCAAAAAAGACGAAGCGTATCGTTTTGCGGTTGCTAAAATTATTCAAAACCCTGAACTTGTTTATCTTGACAACCCTGAAAAACAAAAAGAAATTGAGCAGGATGTTGCAGACATTTATAAAAAGTTCGTTGAGTTCTTCGGAACAACCGAAATTATCACTACAAACAAATATGCTGACGACTTAATCGGAATGTTTAATGATTACGCAGAAGAAGGCAAAAAAGGTGATTTTTCAAGCCTTATCGTTGAATCTGAAGAATATCAGTATTTTGAAGTCGATGAATTTAACAATTCGTATGACAACTTCTTGGAAAACTCATTAGGCGGATTTTCTTCCCACAAAGAAACTTACGATGTAGGTATTATTTATGATGAAGAATTAGGTTTATACGCTATTCCGTTCTATGGAACTTTCAACAAGATTTTTGAAGTTAAAGATTACACAAAAATCACTAATTACGATTTGTGTATTAAATACTTCCTTAACAAGGACAAATATTCCGCAAATCTAATCAGAAACGTTGCAAACAAACACAGCAACTTCACGGAAATTGTTAATGCCGTTCTTGCTAAGAATTACACTTTGGAAGAATTGTTAAGAACCTACAAACGCAGATATATTGATAACAAAATTATCTCATCCACTACTGTTTTGTATCGTTCAAATGCGTTTTCAAGAACTCTCGGTATAATCGAAGACAACGAAAACAAACCGCAAATCGACACTTCTAAAAAAATCGGAAGAAACGACCCTTGCCCTTGCGGTAGCGGAAAGAAATACAAAAAATGTTGTGGAGCAAACTTATAATTTTGTAACACGCTGAAAGCATAAGTTATGATTAAGCAATTAAAACTTAAAGACTATATATTAATAGATGAACTCTGTGCCAATTTTGATAGTCGCTTAAATATAATTACGGGCGAAACCGGTGCAGGGAAAAGTATAATGCTTAATGCGATAGATTTGGTGTTTTCTTCTCGTGTTTCAAAAGACGTTATCAAAACGGGTTGCGACAAAGCGGTTATTGAAGTTACGCTTGAAAATAAAAAACATGACTTAACGCAATTCTATGAAGAAAACGGCATTGATAATTTGGGTGAGGAAATCGTTATAACTAAAGAAATTACCCAAAGCTCGGTGCGTTCAAGAATTAACGGAACTCTTGTAAATCAGGAACTGTTGAAAAGTTTAAGAACCCTGTTTGTAGATATACATTCGCAACATCAAACTTATACCTTTTTGCAACCGCAATACCATATAAATCTTTTGGATTCTTACGCAAAAGACCTGTATGGAGAAAAACTTGAAGAATACAAAAAGCAATATAAATATTGGTGTAGTCTGACAGAAGAACTTGAAACCCTGCAAAATTCAGCAAAAGCAACGGATTCTCAGATTGAATTTCTAAAATTTCAAAAAAAAGAAATTGAAGAAGCAAATATTCAAAATATAACAGAGGACGAAGAACTCACAAAAGAAATGGAAGTTCTTGAAAATGCAGAAAAACTAAAAGAATTGACAGGGAGTTCCTATTGGGCTATTAACGGGGATGACGGGTCAATTTTAGAGGCGTTGGCAAAGATTAAATTTGATATTTCAAAGGCTTCAGGATTTGACAACTCGTTAGAAGAGGTTTATCAGCAGTTTGTAGATATTACTGAGAATTTGAAAGACGTTGCCTCGACTTTGCGTGATTACAGCCAAAATTTGGACAATGACACCCAACGCTTAAACGATATTCAAGAACGATTATTCTTGCTGGACAAACTGAAACGCAAATATGGCGGAACTTTGGAAGACGTTTTGAAAAATTACGAGGAAATTTGTTCGCAACTTCATTCTATCGAATTTTCGACTCAAAACATTGAAGATTTGGAAAAAGAAATCGAGAAACAACATGCCGGCATGATGAAAATTGCTCAAGAAATTAGCGAACACAGAAAAAACTATGCCCAAGTCTTGTCTGTATTGGTTCAAGACAAACTCACTGCTTTGGAAATGCCTAAGGCTCGTTTTGAAATTTCGGTAACAGAAAAAGAACTTTCGCCAAACGGTATTGATAATGTCGAATTTCTGATTTCCACAAATGTTTCGGAAGATTTAAAACCGCTTGCAAAAGTCGCATCAGGCGGTGAAATTTCAAGGGTAATGCTTGCAATAAAATCGATTTTTGCTCAAAATGACGATATTGACACGGTTATTTTTGATGAAATTGACACGGGAATTTCAGGAAAAGCCACCCAAAGTGTTGCGGACGAAATCGTGGAATTGAGCAAAACTCACCAAATCATAGTAATTACCCACCAAGCAATTCTCGCCTCAAAAGCTAATAAACATTTCTATGTAAGAAAATCGCAAGAAAATGAAACTAAAGTCGAGGTTTATGTTTTGACAGGCGATAACAGAATTAAGGCATTGGCGGAACTTGCAGGCGGAACAATAAACGAACAGTCTATAGAATTTGCAAAATCCTTACTTGCAGAAGGTTGTTAAAGCCTTATAAAAAATAATTCGACACCGAAACGGCATCGAATGAAAGATGATGAATACAACTATGAGATAATTAGTTTTCTATGTAGTCTTTGAAATGTGTGAATTTTTCGTTTGCACGAAGTTTTAATATCGCCCCCTCTTCAATTTGTCTTATACGCTCTTTGGAATATCCCAACATATCCCCAAGTTGTGCTAAAGTTTTGGGTTTGTCGGAATTTAGTCCGTATCTGTTTGTCAAAACTTGTTTTTCTCTTTCAGGCAAGGTATTCAGCAATTTTGGAATATCTGTTTTTATACAGTCATGCTTAACTTTGTCTTCAGGTGATTGTAAAGTTTTGTCCTCTATGTAATCTCTAAGGCATAAATCGTCCGTAATTGTCGTTTCAAGACTGACAGGTTCTACCAATATAGATTGCTTGATTTTTTGTAATTTTGACATGGAAACCTCGAGTTTTTGTAAAATCTCATTGTCAGTCGGTTCACGCCCTAAAGAATTTGAGAGTTCATTATAAATTCGTTTATACTTGCGAATTTTATCGGACATGTGAACGGGAATTCTGATAGATTTTGAATAATTTGCGATTGCACGGATAATTGATTGCTTAATCCACCATGTCGCATAAGTCGAGAATTTGAAATTCTTAGAATAATCAAACTTTTCAGCGGCACGGATTAGCCCTATAGAACCTTCCTGAACCAAATCCATGAAATTTACACCTTGCCCGATATACTTTTTCGCAATACTTACCACAAGTCGCAAATTTGCCTGAATAAGCTTTCTTTTTGCCATGTCTGAATTTTGCTCTTTAATCAATTTGCCTAAATTTCGCTCTTCTTCCGATTTTAACAAACTGATTTTGCCGATTTCCTTCAAATAGGTCTGCAAAGTGTCGTCTTCCAACACAATATTATTAAAAGACCTGATTTCTTCCGAGTTGTTCTCAAGCTTGTCCAATCTTGGTTCTGTCATATTTAACACTGTCTTTTTCCTCCACTCCATACCTTCTTTTTCATTCAGACGTAATTAAATAAAAAAAGTTTCATCAAAATACTTGACATTAAAATATGTTCTTGCTAATATAAATCTTGTCGAGAGACAAAGACCTAATAAGGAAGGGTGTTTAGCTCAGTTGGTAGAGCGTCTCCCTTACAAGGAGAGGGTCGGGGGTTCAAGTCCCTCAACACCCACCATTTTTAAAAGAACTGATTAAGTCAGTTCTTTTTTTATTGTAAAATAATTATCAAGAGAGTAATTTAAAAGCGGAGTTAATATGAACGAACGTGAAAAAATGATTAACGGCGAGATTTACATGCCATTTTGTGAAGATTTGGAAAACGACAGAATTAAAGCAAA
>CAVKDD010000027.1:0-9656 GCA_963654845.1 Acutalibacteraceae bacterium
CTCTTACATCATATCTGTCTTGAGTTTCTGTCAATACAAGCGGTCTATATACTAACATTTCGATTGCAGGTCTGTTTCCGATGTAATCTGTTAATTTTTTACCGTTAACAAAAATTCTACCTGAACCTTTTACCAATTTTACAACTGCAATAGAGGTTTTTCTACGGCCTGTTGCTTTGATTTCAGTATCTGCCATTATTTAGCCTCCTTTTCTAATACGATTGGTTTTTGTGCAGCATGCGGATGTTCAGCCCCTGCATATACTTTCAATTTATTGAATTGTTCTGCACCCAATGTATTATGTTGTAACATACCACGAACAGCGTGTTCAATAACGATTCTTGGATCTTTTTCCATTAATTCTTTGAAGCTTGCTGATTTCAAGCCACCCGGATATCCGGTGTGGTGTAAGTAAATTTTATCAGTTTCTTTTTTACCTGTAACTTTCACTTTCGCTGCGTTGATAACGATTACGAAATCACCTGTATCAACGTTTGGAGTGTATTCAGGTTTGTTTTTACCTCTCAAAATGTTTGCAACTCTAACTGCCAAGCGACCCAATGTTTCGCCGTCAGCATCAATTACATACCATTTTCTTTCAACTTCTAGAGGTTTTGCTGAATATGTTTTCATTGCATTTCTCCGTTTATTATTTTTAATACATTACTTTCATCAAGGTTAATCCGTACGGACTAACTGTCATTCCCGCTTTTGTGCGGTCTTTGGCTTCCAAAACCATTTTCATGTGTTCAGGTTCCAAATTATGTCCCTCTATTTCAAGAAGGGTTCCGACTATGGTTCTGACCATATTGTACAAAAACCTGTTTCCTACAATATCTATCGTCACCTTGTCGCCGACTTTTGAAACTTTCGCTTCATATAAAATACAGATTTTGCTCGGGTTAAGCGTTCCGGCACTCTTGAAACTCGAAAAATCATGTTCACCCAGCAAGTAATTCAAAGACTTTTGCATTCTATCAACATCAGTTTTGAATTTTACTCTCATCAAATCGCCGTCAAACGCATTTTTACATCTTCGATTTATAAACTCAAATCTGTAATATCGTTTTTTTGCGGATTTTTGAGCATGAAAGTCATCTTCAACTATTCTCAAGTCCGTAACAGATATGTCGTCAGGTAAAATTTCATTTATCGAATAAAGAAACTTTGAAGCAACAATCGTTTCATCAGTATCAAAATGAACTACCTGACCAAGAGAGTTAACTCCTTTATCTGTTCTACCGGAAAAAACTGTTTTTATCAG
Organism: Acutalibacteraceae bacterium; assembly: GCA_963654845.1. GTDB lineage: Bacteria > Cyanobacteriota > Vampirovibrionia > Gastranaerophilales > Gastranaerophilaceae > Zag111. The sequence continues at coordinate 1,265 of CAVKDD010000027.1, forward strand.
TCGGTTTTTATTATTTGAGGTTTTACCTCTTATCAAAGTACTGAGTGCTTTTTCAAGTTCTCCCTGCACTGTCGGGAAATCTGATTGTATTCCGTTTTCAAATTGAATTTGACTACCTGAATAATTCTTCCCTATGTACTGAACCTGAAAGGCGTATCGCATGGATTACACCAACTGAATCAATGCCATTTCAGAAGCGTCACCACGTCTTGGTGGCAAGTGATAGATTCTTGTGTATCCGCCGTTTTTAGCAGAATATTGTTTGCCGATAATAACGAACAATTTTCTCAAAACGGTTTGTGATGCCAATTTTTTATCTGCTTGTGGAGCATCAAATACTTCACCTGAAGTCAAGTCCATATATTTACCTGTTTCTTTGTTGTAAATATATCTTGCAGCTTGACGAATTGAGTGAAGGTCACCTTTTTTTGCAAGAGTGATAATTTTTTCAGCGTATGGTTTCAATGCTTTTGCACGAGCCATAGTTGTTGTAATTTCACCGTGTACAAAAAGTTCAGTCGCTAAAGAACGCAACAAAGCCTTTCTTTGGTCTTGTGCTTTTCCAAGCGTATGTTTTTTACACATATGTCTCATTTTTCTGTATCCTTTACTTAGTTAATTGTATTTCCTATAATTAACCGGAATTAACCGATTAAATCTTCTTCCACAGGGCTTGGAGCAAGGTCTAAACCGAAGTGGTGCAATCTTTCGATAACTTCATCTGATGATTTTTTACCGAAATTCTTGATATTTAATAAATCATGTTCTGATTTTTTCAACAATTCCGCCATAGAATTGATACTTGCTCTTTTCAAGCAATTATATGCTCTTACTGACAATTCAAGTTCTTCGATTGTCATTGTAGGAGTATCTTCAACTTCTGCTTCTTCAACTTCAGCTTCTTGCGGTGCGATAGGAGCAACTGCAGGTTGACCTGTAATTGAAGCGATTTGCATGAAGTGTTCGATAAGTAAATTTGATGCTTGGCTCAAAGCGTTTTGAACGTCTATAGAACCGTTTGACCAAATTTCAAGAGTCAATTTGTCGAAATCTAATGCGTCACCAACACGAGCACTCTCTACATTGTAGCTAACTTGCTTGATTGGCATGAAAGTTGCATCAATCGGTAATACATCGATTGTAGCATCTTTTGCATCTCTTGGAACATCATTTGGAACGTAACCTTTTCCTGTGTCAACGATAACGTCAGCATGGAATGAACCGCCGTCAGCAACAGTACAAATCAACCAATCAGGGTTAACAACTTTAACACCTGCAGGAAGTTGAATGTCACTTGCCAAAACCGGTCCCGGTCTGTCAACGTCAATTCTCAAGTGTTGTGATTCTTTAGAATCTGTTTTAACTACCAAACCTTTAAGGTTAAGCATAACGTCAATAACGTCTTCTAAAACACCCGGAATTGCTGTATATTCGTGAGTAATACCTTCGATTCTTGCACTTGTAACAGCCGTTCCTTCAAGACTGGATAACAGTACTCTTCTCAAAGAGTTTCCGACTGTAGTTCCGAATCCTCTTTCCAACGGTTCAATAACGAACTTTCCGTACTGCGAACCGTCAGAACTTGTTGTTGTATTAACACATTTAATTTTTAATTCCATTCTTTTATTCTCCTAGTTATAATCTGCTTAATTGTTAGTTTTATAAGTTAATGCTTATTACTTACAATTTCTATTTAGAATAATATTCAATTACAAGTTGTTCCTTGATTTCAGAATCTAATTCTTCTCTTTCCGGAATTCTGTCGAATGTAATTTTTAGTGCTTCTTTATCGATTGTCATCCAAGCCGGAGCACAAGCCATATCAATCATACCGATTACATCGTTCAAATATTTTGAACTCTTTGATTTAACGGTGATTACATCGCCTGCTTTAACCAAATAAGAAGGAATATCAACTTTATTACCGTTTACAAGAACGTGACCGTGGTTAACGATTTGTCTTGTTTGTTTACGAGTGATACCGAAGCCTGCTCTGAACAATACGTTATCCAATCTTGATTCAAGTAGTTGAAGCAAAATAGTACCTGTAACGCCTTTTCTTCTTGCAGCTTCGTTATAATATCTTACGAATTGTTTTTCACTTACCATGTAAGTCATTCTGATTTTTTGTTTTTCAGCTAAGTGAATTGCATATTCAGAAAGTTTTTTTCTAACAGCACCGTGTTGACCTGAAGCTGTTTGACGCATAGAAGTTGTTAACTTTCTATTTGACAAGTCTTTAACTTTTTTATTTCTGAATAATTTATTCATTGGTCCTGTATATCTTGACATTTTATAATTTCTCCTTTTCTTGTGCGGGGCATCTATGGTTTGCGTTTTGGACTATAAACACAAGCCCCCGCCTAAACTACATCAATTAATTGTTTTGTATAAACTGCACTCAGGCAAAATTATACACGTCTTTTCTTAGGAGGACGGCAGCCGTTGTGAGGGATTGGAGTAACGTCTTTAATAAGAGTGATTTCCAAACCTGCAGCTTGAATAGCTCTGATAGCTGTTTCTCTGCCTGAACCCGGTCCTTTGATGTGAACTTCAACTTTTTTCATGCCTTGGTCGATTGACTTTTTAGCAACCATTTCAGCAGCTGATTGTGCTGCGAACGGAGTACCTTTTCTAGCACCTTTGAAACCTGAAGCACCTGCTGTTGCCCAAGCAATAGCATTACCTTGTGTATCAGTAGAAGTTACTATTGTATTATTGAAAGTTGATTGAATATGTACAACTCCCTGCAATACATTTTTCTTTTCTTTTTTCTTTGTTTTTTGTGGTCTTGCCATTTTTTTATCCTTTATCTTTTTACTTTTATATTTCTTTTCCCGCCTGTGCAATCAAAGATTGCTACATTCATTTCACTTTCGTTTCATTTACAATGGCGGCTTTGTAGTGTTTCGCCTGTTCGTATTGCTCCTTTGCAATCCGATACCGACTCACACCGATTTACGCATTATTTTTTCTTTGAAACTGGTCCTGTTTTCTTACCACGCTGAGTTCTTGCGTTAGTCTTAGTTCTTTGACCTCTGCAAGGAAGTTTACGTTTGTGACGCATACCTCTGAAAGAACCGATTTCTTGTAAACGTTTAATGTTCATAGAAATTTCACGTCTCAAGTCACCTTCAATGTGGTAATTAGACAATTCGTTTCTTAATTTTTTAATATCATCATCTGTTAAATCGTCTGTTCTTAAATCCGGAGAGATACCTGTTGCAGCCAAAATATTTTTAGCTCTAGTTGGTCCTATACCGAAAATGTAAGTTAATGCTACTTCCATTCTTTTGTTACGAGGTAAATCTACCCCTACTAATCTTGCCATTTTTTTCTCCTTTACTTGTTGTTAGATTTTTTTGGATATGAGGCTTAAATACTTCCTCACCATTGGCTGATTGCGTCCGCCAATTCGACATTTGTTTGTTTTCCTTCACACTTACAAGGGAAAATTAACCTTGTCTTTGTTTGTGTTTAGGGTTTTCACAAATAACTGCGATTCTGCCTTTTCTTTTAATAACTTTGCATTTGTCGCACATTGGTTTTACTGATGTTCTTACTTTCATTTTCTTTTCCTTTATATGTTTGTTTGTAACGTGAGATTTTACTTTAATCTGAAGGTAATACGACCTTTTGTTAAATCATAAGGTGTCATCTCAACCTTCACTCTGTCACCGGGCAAAATTCTGATGAAATTTTTTCTGATTTTTCCCGAGATATGTGCCAATATTTCATGGTCGTTTTCAAGTTTGACCCTGAACATTGCATTCGGCATAGATTCTACAATCGTGCCTTCTAATTCTATTACGTCTTTTGCCATAGTTTCCTCATTTTTCGGCTTGTAAATCAGCCCACAATACATGAGCTTATGCTATTTATCATACTTGCAAAATATTTGTTTGCAAGCGGGGATTTTGTCTTTCTTAACAGCAATACACATGTTTTCGGGGTGTTTGTTTATTTAAACTAACAAAACTTCAATAAATAAGCAGGCTTGGCGGAATTTCAATCATTTAAACGATTTTCTATATTTTGTAAATTTTTATTAAGAGAATTTAATGTGTGCAATTTTAATTAAACAATCATACAAGAATATCGAATGGCAAGAAATAAATTTAACCTGCAAATTTCTTGCAAGAAGAACAAAATCGTGATAAAATTTGAGCTATGACAGGAAATGTAGAGGGCGTAATAATAAAACGAATGACTCCCGAAGATATTGACGGAGTTATGCAGATTGAAGCAAGTGCTTACGGCGACCACCATTGGTCAAGAGCATCATTTTTGAGCGAAATCAGCAACGAATTGGCTCATTATTATGCACTAAAAACAGCGGACGGATTTTTGGCGGGCTATGCAGGTTGTTGGCACATTTTGGAAGAGGCTCACATTACAACCATCGCAATTCACCCTGATTACAGACGGCGAAATTTCGGACAAGCCTTGCTCACGAGAATAATTGATGATTGCTACAAAGATTTGATAAAATACATAACCTTAGAAGTCCGAGTGAGCAATACTCCTGCAATAAATTTATACACAAAATACGGCTTTTCTTCGTTTGGAACACGCAAAGGCTACTATCAGGACAACAACGAAGATGCTTTAATTATGTGGACAAAAAACATATTTTTTGACGAATTTAAAAACGGCTACGAGCAAACAAAAACAGCATTAAAGGAGCAAATTACAATAAATGAATGACGAAGTCTTAATACCTCAAATGACGAGAATTGACAAATATAAAAGACACAAGATTAAGATTCCGTTTTCAAATCTTGTTTTTATTTGTACGGCAATTTTACTGTTTATTTGCTCAACATTTGTTAACATAAATATTAAACACTACATATTACCGACAGAAATTTTCTCAAGTGCAAATCTGACGTCAGACGATTTTATTTACAGTTTTTGCTTAATTCCGCAAATTCCCGTAGTGATGTTTGTTGCATCTGTTTTAGGCAGGGGAATGACCACAACAAGCCTGTTTTTGTACATTTTGTTAGGGTTATGCGGACTTCCGATTTTTGCACTCGGCGGTGGAATTCATTATATCGGACAGTTCGGGTTTGGTTATATTTTAGGATATTTACCCGCTGTTGCGATTGCCTGCAAGTTTTTGCAAGAAAAATACAGTTTTCCTAACATGATAAAAGCGGCAGTTTGCGGAGTTTTGACAATTCATATAATCGGAATACTTTATATGATAATTGTTGCACTGTTCAGACACGCAGGCGGAGCGTTTGTCGGCGGTTGGATTGCCTCTCAAAGCGGATTAAAAATCGTTTATGATATCTTGGGTTCATTTATCTTAATCCTAATCGGAAAATATTTAAACGAGGGCTTAAGTTACATTTCCCATTAACCTTGCTAACATACGTTTAATATGCTACAATGAACCTTGAAGACGGAGTAAGAGTATGAATTTTTTAAAATATATTATGGATTTACCGATTTTAATCGTTCTAATCGTTTTTATTTCCTCTACAATATATTGCTATTCAAAATACGCTCAAACAGGCAAAAATTTGAATATATTAATAGATTTTATGAGCAAATTCAAACGCAACGACTTGAATTTCAGGTTCAAAGAAATTGACAACTGGATGATGAGTAATCCTTATTTTTCAACCGCTTGGATGGAATTTAGAAACACTTTGGTATTTTCGGAATCTGTTGCACTGAAAGCGGACGGAAAAGATGTTGCTTATAAAGACATTTCAACAACAGTTCAAAATGTTCAGACAACTTCTGACCCGTTGTACTTTTTCAACGAAGAGTCTTTGGTAACTTCAAAATTCAACTTCAAAATGGTACAAACCATGCCAACAATTTTGACAGGTTTTGGTCCGTTGTTCACCTTTTTGAATATTGCAATCGCTTTCGGGAAAATTGATTTTTCAACACAAGAAAAAACAATCGCCTCAGTTTCAAACTTCATGGTAAGTATGCAGACTGCGGCACTTGTTTCCGTAATTGCGGTAGGTTCGTCTTTGATTTATTTGATGATTGAAAGATATATGTACAACAAAATGTGCAAAACTCCGTTGAATAAAATTCAAGAAATTATGGGCGGCTTGTTTGCAAGCGTTTCGGCTGAAAAATTCTTGTACGAACTGTTAAGAGAATCAAAAATTCAAAACAATTCAACAGGAAATTTGGTTTCGGCAATTCCGAGCGAATTTAAAACAGCCTTCAACGCAAGTATGGCAACAAACCTTGTTCCGTACCTTGAAAACCTTATCTTCGGGTTAAATCAACTAAATAAACAACTGAAAGAATCAATGACGGTAAAAGAAAATAAAGATGTTGTTGATGAATTATTTTAAAGGATAAGAATGTCAATAAAATTTCTAAAAAAGAATAGTGCGAACGGCTCGGAAGAAAACATCTTTTGGGTAACAATGGCTGACCTTTTGCTGGGTTTGGCAATCATTTTCATTACACTTTTCGTACTTGCAATGACAGGATTTTCACAACAAAATATTCAGCAACAAAAAGTTCAAATGGAAGTTTCGCAAAAAATCAACTCGGAACTTCAAAAGGCAAATATTCAAGCGGATATTGACAAAATGTCGGGAGATTTGAAGATTTCGGATGTGGAATTGTTTGAATTGAACAGTTATGTACTGTCTGACAACGGAAAGAAACTTTTGGATAAACTTGCTCCGATATATATCAATTCAATTTTTGCGGACAAGGAATTGGCGGAACAAATCCAATATATCGTTGTTCAAGGGCATACGGATTCGCAAATGTTTGCGGGCGTAACCTCAAAAGACGAACAGTTTTTGCGAAATATGGACTTGAGCCTGAAAAGAGCAAATGCGGTTACGGAATATATGTTCAAAACGCATTATAACAAAGCTTATGCCGACAAGTTGAGAAAAATCGTTGTAGTTGAAGGTAAAAGTTACAACGAACCCGTACTTGTCAACGGAAAAGAAGATTACGACAAGAGCAGACGTGTTGAACTCAAATTAAAAGTAAAAGATTGGAATGTTTCAACAGCATTAGGATTAAAGAAAGAATAGGAAAAAATGATAGATACAGGAAATATTTTAGAAACAATAAACATGGTAAAATTATACAATCTTGATATCAGAACAGTGACACTGGCACTGAGTTTGAGAGATTGTATCTCGGAAGATATTGATGTTGTTTGCGAAAAAATTTACAACAAAATTCAAAAATACGGGAAAAATTTGGTGGAATACGCCGATGAACTTGCTGATGAATATGCAATTCCAATCATAAATAAAAGAATTGCGGTTACTCCGATTGCGTTTATCGGGGAATCCTGCAAAAATCCAGATTATGTAAAAATAGCAAAAACACTAGATAAAGCTGCCCAAGACGTTGGCGTGAACTTTATCGGCGGATTTTCGGCACTCGTTGAAAAAGGTTGTACAAACGGGGATAAAAAACTTATTGAGAGCATTCCCGAAGCTCTTGCTTGCACTGAACGCTTGTGTTCTTCAATAAATTTAGCCTCTTCAAAAGCGGGCATAAATATGGAAGCCGTTTTGAAGATGTCCGAAATTATCAAAAAATCGGCAGAATTGACAAAAGACCGTGACGGAATCGGTGCCGCAAAACTTGTTGTCTTCTGTAATGTTCCGGGGGATAACCCGTTTATGGCAGGTGCTTTCTGTGGAATGGGTGAACCTGAATGTGCCTTGAATGTCGGAGTTTCAGGGCCGGGTGTAGTCAGAGCGGCAGTTGAGGCGTTACCAAAAGATGCCGATATGAGTACACTTGCAAACAAAATCAAAGAAATTGCTTACAAAATCACGTCAACAGGCGAACTTGTAGGCAGAAAGCTAGCCAAGAAATTAGATATTCCGTTTGGGGTAATTGATTTGTCACTTGCTCCTACTCCTGCGGTCGGTGATAGCGTTGCGGGAATTTTCCAAGCAATGGGACTTGAACATGCAGGGGCTCACGGAACAACCGCCGCACTTGCAATGTTAAATGATGCGGTTAAAAAAGGCGGAATTATGGCAAGCTCGCACGTTGGCGGATTGTCGGGAGCATTTATTCCCGTTTCTGAAGATGCGGGAATGATTGAAGCCGCTGAAAAAGGATATTTAACCTTCAACAAACTGGAAGCAATGACTTCGGTTTGTTCTGTAGGACTTGATATGATTGCAATCCCCGGTAAAACTCCTGTTGATACTATTGCAGGAATTATTGCAGATGAAATGGCAATCGGTATGATTAACAAAAAGACAACGGCAGTCAGAATTATTCCCGCTTATGGAAAAGATGTCGGGGATAAGATTTCTTACGGCGGACTTTTGGGCGAAGCTCCAATCATGCCTGTCAATGAGTTGTCTTCTACAGGCTTTGTAAGACGTGGCGGAAGAATTCCTGCACCAATCCACAG
>CAVKDD010000028.1:0-9633 GCA_963654845.1 Acutalibacteraceae bacterium
CATATATATAAAGTATTTAAGTTAGAAAAAATTGCCTTTTTGAAGTGGTTTTTGTAAACAAATGTAAAGTTCTATTTTTCAAGCTCTATGGTTTCTTCGCCGTCTTGAATATTTTTACCTATAGATTTTTCAAGTTCCGCACGGGCTGAATTATACTCATATAGTGCGGTATAATAGGTTAATTGAGCCTGTTCGTAGGTGTTTTCAGCATCTTTTAACTCGGTCGGAGAAGCCTCCCCAACTCTATATCTTCCATAAGATAACTCGTAATTTTCACGAGACTGTTTAACGTTCAAAATCGCAACAGGCAGTTGATTTCGCTTTTCTTCAAGTTTTAAATAAGCATTTTGGATTTCTAAATAAATACTGTTTTGAGTATTTCTGGCATTGGCTAATTCCCTGTCATACAGGTATTTTGCTTCCTTAATCTCATTTCTGATAAGCATTGCGTTAATTGTAGGGAAGGTCAAATATCCGCCAACATTAAAACCATAGTTTGAATTCCAAGACTTACCGCCTCGTTGGTATTGTCCCTCAAAGCTCAAGGTCGGGAAGAAGGATTTTTTAGTCAATTTAACCGTCTGATTAACGCCTTCCACCTTAATTTCCGCAAGTTTTAACTCGGGGCGGGAATCTCTTGCCGTATCTATTGCCTGTTCAAAGGACATATTAACGGGTTTATATTGAAGTTTATCCACAATATCGTATCTTTCGATATAAGGAACGCCCATTACGTTATTTAATTTCGCAATCGCCAAATTAACGGCATTTTCCGCCTGAATGAGTTTTAATTTCGCATTACTCAAGTTCGTTTCAGCGATTGTAACATCGACTTTCGGATTTTCCCCCGTTAAATAGAACGCCTTTGCCTGATTATAAAATAATTGGTATTTATCCACCGTATCCTGTGCTACACGGCGATTTTCATAGGCGTACAAAACATTATAATAAGCATCTTTTGTTTGATAAATTACGTCATTTACAACGGCTTCAAAAGTCTTTTTATAGCCTTCATAGTCCAATTTTCTGATTGTTGCCTGATTTTGAGTTACCCCAAAGTCATAGAGCATCTCTTGGAGTGAAATTTGACCAAGCAAATAGTAATTAAACTCCAAACTTTGCCCCAACGCATCCGATAATTGAAGTTGTCTTAAACGAGTGTAGCCCGTTTGCCAAGAAATTGTCGGGAAAAAATTTGACCAAACCTGTTTAATTCTAGCATCAGATGCCAAAATATCCTGAAAAGCGGCATTAATTTGCGGATTATTCCCTAACGCAAGTTTCAAACAGTTATCAAGTGTCATATCGATATTTTTTTCAATCGAACCTGAAATAACATAGTTCGGATTGACTTTAATTTCAGGCAAAACCTGCTCACCTTGCGGGTATTCGTCCGTATTTATATCGTTACCCAAACTTTTTGCCAAAGTTACTGGTGAAATCATTATCATTATAAAAATTATGAATAATTTTTTAAGCATCTTTTTTACTTTCTTTGATTTTTGAAACTTTATTTGACATGTAGATTTTAAATTCCTCTACCATAACGTAAAACGCAGGAACAAGGAAAGTACCGATAAAGGCAACCGCCATCATACCGCCAAACACAGTCATACCAACCGAATGACGAGAGGCTGCACCTGCACCTTCCGCAAATACAAGCGGTAACAAACCTAAAATAAACGCAATATTTGTCATCATAACCGCTCTGAAACGCAATTTTGCGGCTTGCATTGCGGCTTCTCTTATTGGCATTCCGCTTTCGTGAGCATCTTTAGCAAATTCAACAATAAGAATTGCCTGTTTTGTACTCAAACCGATTAACATAACCAAACCGATTTGAGAATACAAGTCCATTGAATATCCCGCAACGTATTGGAAAACCAACGCTCCGACAAGTGAAACGGGAGTTACCAAAAGTACGCTTATCGGTAAGAACCAGCTTTCGTACAAGCCGACCAGGAACAAGAAAATAAATACCAAAGACATTGCCAAAATCGGTAAAATTTGTCCGCTGGATTGTTTTTCCTGCAAAGAAGAACCTGACCAAGAATAACCCATGTTTTCAGGCAAAACTTTATCAGAAAGTTTCTCCATCATTTCCATTGCCTTACCTGAACTTACGCCTGAACGAGCACTTCCGTTAATCGTAATTGCAGGGTACATGTTAAATCTTGTTCTCGTATATGGACCGACTACATTTGAAATCTTCACTACAGACATCAATGGTACCATTTTGCCAAAGTTATTTTTAACATAAATTTTATTCAAATCTGATATTTTTTCACGATATGGTGCATCCGCCTGAACATAAACACGATAAACACGCCCGTATTTGTTAAAGTCGTTTACATAAGTTTTGGCGAAATATGCGGCAATAGCGTTGTAAATCTCTGTTACTTGAACATTTTGAGCCATAGCCTTATCAACATCAACATCAATCATTAATTGAGGCAAATTAGCCGTATAAGACGAATAAATCATAGTAAAATCAGGATTTTGTCTTGCTTTATTCATCAAGTTTTGAGCCTGTTGGTACATTTCACCGGCAGTTCTGTCCCCCTTATCAAGAAGTTGATATTCAAAACCGCCAAACATACCTAAACCTGTAATGGCAGGTGGAGAGAAGGTCGCAATCGTTGCACCCGGGAAATGTGCAAATTGAGCATTAATATTTCCCGTAATACCGTCAATAGATTCCTCTTTTGATTTTCTTTGAGACCAAGGTTTCAAGTGAGATACGATAAACGCCGTATTTTCACCGTCAAAACCAATCAATGAAATAGTATCGGCAACACCCGGAAGTTTTTTCAATTTATTTTCAACATCTTTTGCGACACTATCAGTTCGAGACGCTGAAGAACCTTCAGGCAACTGAATTTGGGTAAACAAAGCACCTCTATCTTCCGCAGGCAAAAAGCCTTTCGGGATTAAATAGAACATAAAGCCCGTTAAAACGGTAATTCCAAGAATTACACCAAGTGTTAATTTCCACGAATTAATAAAGGCTTTAGTTCCTTCTATATATTTGTCACGAACTCCGTTAAACCAATCATCAAACATTTGAATAAATTTAAAATCGGCTTTCTGAGTATCTTTTTTCAAAATCAAAGAACATAGTGCAGGTGCAAGTGTCAAGGCAACCATTGTGGATAAACCGATTGACGAAGCTATACAAAGTGCAAATTGTCTGAACATACGTCCCGTAATTCCACCCATAAACGAAACGGGAACAAATACCGCCATCAATACAAGAGAAGTCGCAACAACCGCCCCGAAAACCTCTTTCATAGTGACTTCGGTGGCTTCTTTAGGGTCAAGTCCATCTTGAATGTGTCTTTGAGTATTTTCCAATACAACAATCGCATCATCTACAACCAGTCCGACCGCAAGTACCAACCCGAACAAAATCAAAAGGTTTATGGAAAATCCAAACAAATTCATAAAAATGAACACACCGATTAATGAAACAGGAATTGCCGCAAACGGAATAAATGCCGCTCTTGCAGTACCTAAGAACATATATGTTACGACAGATACGAGCAATATCGCCAAAGCTACCGCCGTTACAACTTCATGGATAGATTCTCTTACAAATTCCGTTTCATCGTGTTGAACTTTATATGAAATATCTTTCGGGAAAGTTTTACTCAATTCCGCCAATTTTTTCTGAATTTTGTTAGACAACTGAATTGCGTTTGCTTCAGGCATTTGGCTGACGGTTACAATCGCAGAATTTTTACCGCTTATACGAGAAAAATACGAGTAACTTTCAGCACCCAAATCCACCTTTGCGACATCTTTTAATTTTACCTGAGCACCGTTTGGAAGTGATTTTATAATAATATCTTCAAATTCTTCCGCAGTTTTTAAACGTCCTTTGGTACGCATTGTAAGTTTAATTAACTGTTTATTTTTCATAGGTTCAACACCCAAATCACCCGCAGGTGTTTGAAGGTTTTGTGCCTGAATTGCATTTGTTACATCAGTTGTCGAAAGTCCGTAATTTGCCATTTTATCGGCATCAAGCCAAACTCTCATTGCATAAGAAGAAGACCCGAATACGCTTACCGTACCGACCCCCTTAATACGGGCAATTTCATCTTTAATAAAGATATCGGCGTAATTTGCGATAAACAGGTTATCATAAGAGTTATGCGGGGAATTAACGGAAATCATCAATAACCCCGGACCACCCGTTGTCTTTCGTACAGTCAAACCGTATCGCCGCACTTCTTCGGGCAGACGAGGCGTAACGAGTTGTAACTGGTTCTGAACGTTTACAACCGCCATATCAGGGTCTGTTCCGATGTCAAAGTACAAAGTCAATTTATATGAACCGTTTTGTGAGGTGGAAGACATATAAATCATATTGTCAACGCCGTTTAATTGTGCTTCGACAGGAGCAGCAATAGTGGATTCAATAACGTCAGAACTTGCACCCGCATAAGTTGCCTGAACGACAACCTGTGGCGGTGTAATTGAAGGATATTCTTCAAGCGGTAACGTCTTAATCATCAAAATACCTGCAAGTAAAATCGCTAATGATATTACTATCGCTAATTTCGGACGTTTTATGAATAAATTACCTTTATTTTCTGTTGACATTATTGTTTCCTATATTATTTTTTCTTTGATTTCTTTTTGTCTGAATTTTGTGTAATAGATTTGTTAAGTTTTGCCATTTCTTCTTTAGAAACGATTTTAACAGGTGTTCCCGGAATAACCTTCAAAATACCTTCCGTAATGATAGTATCACCCGCTTTTAAACCGTCTTTTACAATCCAATTTTTGCCTGATTGTCCTTGAACCTTGATATAAGTTAATTGAGGCAAACCTTTATCATCTATTTTATAAACATATTTACCCTCTTGGTTCTCTTGAACTGCCACAACAGGCACTACAGGAACTTTAACGGGATTATTTGCGTATAATTTAACATTTACAAATTCGCCGTGCAAAAGTCTGTTCTTAGGGTTTTGGAAAGTTGCACGCATTGTAACCGTACCCGTAGAATCATCAACTTTATTATCTAAAAAGTCCTGAACGCCGTCTAATTCGTATTTTTCACCGTTTTGAAAATACAATTCCACCTTACGTTTTTGACTTGCATCGGTATCGGATTTAGTCAAGGCTATGTAATCATTTGACTGCATCGGGAAAGTTACATAAATCGGATTTGTACTGTTAATTGTAGTCAACGAGCCTGACGTAGGTGAAACATAGTTTCCGACAGTAACGTCAATAATACCTATTCGTCCGTCAACAGGAGCTTTGACCGTTGTATAACCCAAATTTCTGTTTGAATCACTGTAAGTTGATTGAGCAGCCTTTAATTGAGCACTTAATGCGTTTCTGTTTGCCAAAATCTCATCATAACGGGATTTTGCAATGTAATCTTTTGCAACAAGTTCTTGAGCCCTTGCAAGTTGTTTGTCCGCATATTCAAGTTGAGCCTTGATATTTTGGACATTTGCCCCTGCAACACTTGATGCGTTTTGGTATTCGGCAGGTTCTATTAAAAATAGAGTTTGTCCTGCTTTAACATAGTCACCTTCTTTAAAGTAACTTTTTTGTAAATAGCCTGAAATTCTTGCCAAAACACTAACCTGATATTTTGAAACTATACGGGCAGGTGCTTCAAAACTCGGCAAAACTTCCCCTTCCGTAATCTTATCAACTACAACTTCGGGTGCTTGACGTACTCGACCTTTATTTGAAAACATTGCGGAATATCCGAAACGCAAGCCTATTGCCGCAAAAATAATTAATGTAATTATTATAATTTTCGACTTCATTATGTGTCTCCCTATCAAAATTTAGAGGTAAATCCTAATCAACGAGTATTTTAAGTTTAATATAAATGACCTTTTCGTGTCAAATTGTTATAAACTTGTTTTGATATATTCTAGCATTTTATTTAGAGCAACGCTTCTGTGTGATATAGAATTTTTCTTTTCTTCTGACATTTCGGCGATTGTAATATTATAACCGTTCGGAACGAATATCGGGTCATATCCGAAACCGTTAGTTCCGGCTTGAGTGGTCGCAATACTGCCGTGACACTCGCCGATTTCCTGATTTAAAATATTACCTTCACCGTCAACCAATGTCATAGCACAAACAAATTTGGCTTTTCTATTAGTCACGTTATTAAGATTGCCCAACAGTTTATCAATTCTTTCTTGCGGAGTCGGAGCATATCTTGCCGAATACAGTCCGGGAGCACCGTCTAACGCCTCTACGCACAACCCTGAATCGTCCGCCAAAGAGATTTGTTTTGATAATTTCGCAGCTTCTCTTGCTTTTATTGCGGAATTTTCCAAGAAATTCTTTCCGTTTTCAATCGGGTCAAAACCATTTGGCGGCAAAATAAACTCTACGCCCGAACCCTTTGAAATCTCGTTGATTTCATGAACTTTGTGCGGATTTCCCGTTGCAAATACGATTTTTATATTATTTTCCATATCTTCGTTGCCTCAACTTAAATTCTTCAATACATTCAGCCAATAAATTTTTATCAAAATCAGGCCAATATTTTGGAGTAATCAGGATTTCCGAATAAGCAATTTGCCAAAGCAAGTAGTTAGAAATTCTCTGCTCTCCGCCCGTTCTGATTAACAAATCAGGGTCAGGCACTCCTTTGGTATATAAATATTCGGAAATCAAATCTTGGGTGATTTCCTCTTCCTTAATTCCGTTACGGACAATTTGTTTAACCGCATTTGTAATTTCATCACGAGAGCCGTAATTTAATGCGATTTGTAAAATTACACCCGTGTTATTTTTTGTTGTATTAACCGCATTATCAAGGACTTTTTGAAGTTTCTCGGACAATCTTGTCAAATCCCCGATAAATCGAATTTGTACGTTTTCTTTGTGCATTTCGGCAAGTTCATTAGTAAGCGTAACGGCTACCAAATCCATTAAAAAATCAACTTCTTCCTGCTTTCTTTTCCAATTTTCGGTCGAAAAAGCATAAACGGTCAAATATTTTACACCAAAATCATTACACGCTCTCAAGGTCGTTTTTAGGGCTTCTACACCCTTTTTATGCCCGAGTGCCGAAGGCAGATTCTTTTCCTTTGCCCAACGTCTGTTCCCGTCCATAATTATTGCAATATGGTTCAGGTTTGTTTCTTCTACTATCTTTTTTATTTCTAAATCTGTCATACAATCGCTCCGTGTGAGGCATCTTGAACATTTTTCGCATATTTTGCCAAGTACCCCGATTTACATTTAAGTTCAAACGGTTTCAAATTCGCTCTTCGTTTTGCTAATTCGTCTTCCGATACCAAAAGTTTTATGGTTTGAGTATTAATGTTAATCTCAATCTTATCACCGTCCTTAACAAGTGCTATAACTCCGCCTTCTGCCGCTTCAGGAACAACGTGTCCGATACAAATTCCACGAGTAGCCCCCGAAAATCTGCCGTCCGTAATCAAAGCACATTTTTTGCCTAAACCTTTACCTACCAAAAGTGAAGTAGGAGCAAGCATTTCTCGCATACCGGGACCGCCTTTAGGACCTTCATAACGAATAATGATAACGTCACCTTCTTTAATCAAATCGTTTTCTAAAGCAGACATAGCCGCTTCTTCACTGTCAAAAGTTCGTGCAACACCTGCAAACTCGTAACAATCGGAATCCACGCCCGAAGTTTTTATTACGCAACCGCCTTGTGCCAAATTTCCGTGCAAAACACTCAATCCCGCTTTGGTATATTTTGAATCTTTATAATAAGGAATAATTGATGTATCAATTCTAGCCTTATCGGCAATTTCCAAAACAGAAAAACCTGACAATGTCGAGGTATCAGATAACAAATCAGCAGATGCCAAAGATTTTGCAACCGCAGGAACACCGCCCGCATAGTGAAAATCAGCCATTGTCATAGTTGAGGACGGATTAATTTTTACAATTTGGTGAACTTGTTTGCTAAGTTCGTCAAAATCGTTCAAGGTAATATCAATTCCTCTTGCATTTGCTATTGCCAAAGTGTGCAAAAAGGTGTTTGTTGAGCCGCCTAACGCCAAATCAGCCGTAATCAGGTTTCGCAGGCTTTCTTTTGTGATTATTGAGGACGGTGTGATATTTTCTTTAACAAGTTCAACAATTCGCATACCTGACTCAAACGCTATACGTCTTTTTTGAGCCGAAACCGCAGAAGAGGAAGCACAATAAGGCAAACTCATTCCCAAAAGTTCTGTTAAACAAGCCATTGTATTTGCTGTGTACATTCCTTGACATGAACCTGCTGACGGGCATGAAGCTTCCTCAAGAGCCAACAATTCTTCTTCCGATATTTCGCCTTTTCGATACTGTCCGACCGCTTCAAACGAGCCTGTAACCATTGTTAATTTGTGATGCCCCTGACACTCACCGTCAAGCATAGGACCTGCCGTGACAATAATTGTCGGAATATTTAACCGCAAGGCGGCAATGAGCATTCCGGGAGTGATTTTATCGCAATTAGAAAGCAATACCAAGCCGTCCAACTGATGACCTTCCGCAACCGCTTCAACGCAATCTGCAATCAAATCACGAGAAGGCAAAGAATAACGCATTCCGCCATGCCCCATTGCTATTCCGTCACAAATAGCGGGAACACCGAAAATAAACGCTTGTCCGCCGCCTGAATGGATGCCTTTTTCAATTTGACGTTCCAAATCCCGCATGCCGATATGTCCCGGAACTAAATCGGAAAATGAACTTGCAATTCCGATAAACGGAGCGTTCATATTCTTTTTACTTACACCTGTTGCCATAAGCAAGCCACGGTGCGGAGTTCTAGCCAAGCCTTTTTTAATATTGTCACTACGCATAAATACACCAATCCCTTCTTTTTAATTATATATCAAAAGAAATTAATGTAGTTTACAAATCAAAGGATTTGATAATCCTATAAACTATCTGTTTTCGGTCATACGGCAGTTTTTTAACGATATCTATAATACTGTTTTCTAAATCATTTTCTTTTTGAAAATAATCGTAATCAAAAAATTCCTCAGGTCTGACGTTAAATTTATTCATCACATTAAGCAAAGTTTGCATGGAAGGAAAGCTTTTGCCCGTTTCAATATTACTCAAAGAAGAGGGTTCAAGCCCAATCATTTCGCTAAAAATTTCTTGAGTTAGTTTACTCTTTGCTCTAATTTCTTTAATTTTCTTGCCAATTAAAAGTTTATCTTCAGTCATTTCAACCTCTGATATTAGAATAATATTTTCTAAACGAGATTTTAATAATGTTTACTATATAAATCAATTTGACATATCGTGTTTAATATATAATAATATTATCTATACATTAAATTTACGAGGATAATATTATGTTTACATCAAAATTCAAGCTTGGTTTTACTTTGGCTGAAGTTCTCATTACCTTAGGAATTATCGGTGTAGTTGCAGCAATGACCATCCCTGCTTTGCTTGCGGATATTTCTACAAGAAAAATGGAAACAAAATTTAAAAAGGCTTATGCTCAATTAAATGAAATGCACAAACGCTATGTGGCAGAAAATGATATGGCAATTCCCGTAGGTGTCAGAAGCGGTGATACTATGGGCAAGATTTTTCCAAGATATTTAAAAGGCTTTTCTAATGTAAACGAAGATAGGTGGGATACTAAAAATG
>CAVKDD010000029.1:0-9586 GCA_963654845.1 Acutalibacteraceae bacterium
GTATGGAGGAATATATGAGTTACGGATCTCTTGAAATCGAAATATTGAACACTTTTTGGAACTTCGCAGCTGTTGATGAAGATGTTGATATTTCAATCCAAGACGTGGTAAATTCATTATCGGCAAACGGTACTGAAAGAGCCTACACTACAATCAAAACTGTTATGGACAGGCTTGTTTCTAAAAGTATTTTGGTTCGATACAAGGTTGGTAAAAAATTCTTCTACAAAACGACAATGGACAAAAGAGAAATGGCTCTTGATATGATGCACGAATTTACCGACAATTTCTTTGACGGTGATATTTCAAAAATGGTTCGTTTTGTTGAAAAAGAAACCGTAGAAATGTTGGTTAAATAGTAAGTTTAGCATGTCTAACAGGTTTGAAGATAGAGTTTTTGTTGCAAAACTTTTGAGGAATGTTCGTATCGGCATGTGTTCCGTCAGGGTTGCAATGTTGAATTACCCCAAAGATACAGATGATGAAAGTCTGATTGCGGCTTATCATGCTTTGATTCATTACGAAGCCGATGAAGATTTGCGTAGGCGTGATGAACTCTATAAAGACGAGCAGGACGATTATTTGGAATTTTTGGCTAACACTCTTGAAAAAGGCGAAGATTTACCGCAAAATATTATTGATAATTATAAAAGATATTATGACTCGGCTCCGGTCATTCATAATAGGGATACAAAGGGATTTTTGAAAAGTTTTTTCAAAATATTGAATATAGGAAGGAAAAAGAATTAAATGAAATCATTACTTAAAAAATTGGCTGCCGTTGTATTTTTGGTATGTCTGGCATGTGCTACATTTTTACAAAATCCGACATTTTCGGCAAGTGTTGATGTTTTGCCGACAATGACAACTCAATCGGACAGCCCGAACAGAATTTGGGTGGGAACTTTCCAACTTGTTTGGAACGAAATGCTTGACAATATCGTAAAAGGACCTGTTGAATTTTACGGCTACGACTCAACTATGGCTACTTCTTTGAATGCTCGTGAGTTTACAAAAGTAAATTTGTCAGAAAGTGCATATTATACAAAATACGGTATCGTTTCACCTAAGTTGAGAAAAACTATTGAAAAAGGAATCAAGAAGAAATTTCACGAAAAAAGCGATATCTTGAGCAGTTTTGATTGGACTTATTCACCTGACAAATATTTTATTTATGCAATGTTGAAAAAAGATTTCAAATTTTTAACTGCGTTTGACAAATTGGACAAAGGTGTTTTCGGTAAAAATCCGCAACAAGTTGATTACTTTGGTATCAAATCAAGCAGTAATTCAAAATTGTATAACAATGTTTCAGTATTGTTCTATAACAATTCGTCAGATTATGCCGTTAAGTTAAAAACTAAAGGCAATGACGAAGTTATTTTGTACAGAACCGATGCTGATATGACTTTTGATAAATATTATTCTGAAATTCAAGACAAATCAAAGGCTTTCAACGGTAATAAGAAAATGGTGGAAGACGAAACTTTGTCAATTCCTGATATTAATTTGTATATGGAAACTAAATTCCCTGAACTTGAAGGACATCAAATCAAAAATACAAATCTTGAAATTTCGGGAACTATTGAAACCGTTGACTTTAAAATGAATAACGAAGGTGTTAAATTGAAAAGTGAAGCGGCGATAATGGTTAAAGTTATGTCATTACCTGCAAGAGATATCAGACATTTCAATTTCAATGACAACTTTGTATTGTTCCTAGTTGAACAAAATCAAAATGTTCCGTATTATGCAATGAAGGTTTCTGATGTTGCAGAATTGAATAAAACAGGCAGAAAATAGTATAAAACGGGTGTTGAAATGGCTAAAGTAAAATCAAAATGGGTATGTCAGCAATGCGGGTATGAAACTGCAGGTTATTTGGGAAAATGTCCCGAATGCGGTTCGTGGAGTAGTTTTGTAGAGGAAATCCAATCTTCGACAAAGGTGCAAAATGTTTCTCCGCAGGGAATTTCAAATGATGCAAAACCTTCATTAATCAATGATATCCATATTGGTGAAGAAGTCAGAATCAGCACGAATATTTCGGAATTTGACAGAATCTTGGGCGGGGGACTCGTTCAAGGTTCTTTGGTTCTGATAGCGGGAGATCCCGGAATCGGAAAATCCACGATTTTACTGCAAACGGGCGGTCAGTTGGCAAAAAACGGACAGCGAATTTTGTATGTGTCGGCCGAAGAATCCGCAAGTCAGTTGAAATTGAGAGCAAACAGACTTGGCATAAATTCCGATAATTTGTATGTTTTTCCGCAAACTAATTTGGAAAGCGTAAGACAACAAATTTCTGAAATTCATCCTGATACAATTATTGTTGATAGTATTCAGGCGATTTATTCTCAAACGATTTCGGGTTCTGCGGGGTGTGTTTCTCAAATTCGTGAATGTTGTAATATTTTGATGCAGATTGCGAAAACTCAAAATATTACCGTTATTGTCATCGGTCACGTTACAAAAGACGGAAATATTGCAGGTCCTAAAATTTTGGAACACATGGTCGATGTAGTTATTTCTTTTGAGGGGGATAAATATAAATCTTACCGTATGCTGCGGTCAATGAAGAACCGTTTTGGGACGACTTCTGAGGTTGGAATTTTTGAAATGCAGGAAAAAGGTTTGGTCGAGGTTAAAAACCCGAACGAGTTGTTCCTGAACGAGCGTTCTCAGGATGCAATCCCCGGTAGTGCGATTATCGTAACTAATGAAGGTACAAGACCTTTGCTTGTTGAAATTCAGGCACTTGTCGGTACAACGCCTTATCCGACCCCGAGACGAGTTACAAACGGTGTCGATACGAGCAGATTGTTGCAAATCCTTGCGGTGCTTGAAAAAAGAGTAGGGCTGAATCTTTCTAAACAAGATGTTTATGTAAACGTTATGGGCGGAATAGAAATTGAAGAACCGAGTGCGGATTTGGGAATTGCGTTGGCGATTGCGACTTGTGCAAGAGATGTTGTGGTTGACCCGCAAACCGTAATTATCGGTGAAATCGGTTTGTCAGGCGAAATTCACCCTGTCAGCAATATTGAAAAACGTTTAAATGAGGCGGTGATTTCGGGGTTCAAAAAAGCCATAATTCCTTATGCAAATCGTGGAATTGAAAATGATAAAATAAAAATAGTTCCAGTAAAACGCCTGATTGACGCTATTTCTGCGTGTGTAACTCCGCAATAATAAATCTTAGTGAGGTGTAAGTTATGCAAAATTTAGAAGATATTTTGGGGAAATTTCTCATTGAAAATAATTTAACGATAGCAACGGCGGAATCCTGTACGGGCGGACTTTTGAGTTCAAAATTGACCGATGTGTCGGGGAGTTCGGCTTATGTAAAACTTAATTTTGTGACCTATGCAAATGAAGCAAAACACGAGATTTTGGGGGTAAGTAACGAAATTTTGAATACAAAAGGTGCGGTAAGCGAAGAGTGTGCCGAAGCAATGGCAAACGGACTTTTTGAAAGAACGGGGTGCGATGTTGCGTTGTGTACGACAGGAATTGCAGGCCCGACAGGCGGAACTGCCGAAAAACCCGTAGGGCTTGTTTATATTTCAATCAGGTATAAAAATATTGTGACGATAAAAGAAGTTCGATTTTCGCCTGATTTTGACAGACGAAAAATGAAGGAAGAATTTGCAAACCAAGCCTTGAAACTTGCAATTTCTACTTTGTGTTCCGAACGTCTTTGCTAATTTTGTAACGAATTGTTGCAAAATTTTTAAAACAGTCAATTTTCACCTTTAGTTATACTTTATATATATAAGGGATATTAAAGGGGAAGATTTGATGAACTATTTTGAGTATTTGAACAAAAGAATTGCTACGGAGGCAACACCTGCTACTTCAATTTCCGTTAATACAACGGGAGTTAATCCGTTTGTTTCTGCTCCGATTTTTTCAAATTCTAATCAAAATGTTTCATTAAACGGTGTTTCAATTTTTACTTCTGCTAAAAAAGAAGATTTGTCAAAAATAGACTATGAAAAACTTTTGGCTGAACAAGCTTCGGATAACTCAAAACTTTCACCTTTGGAATTTGTATTAAAAGAATTTTTGTCTATTGATAAAATTAAAAAATTGGCTGATAAAAATTCTGACGGCGTAATTTCAATAGAAGAAGCTCGTGAATTTGTTGAAAATTTGGCTGCAAAAGACGGAAACGCAGAAGAATTGTCTTTGGCTGATTTTGAAAAATTGATAAATGAGGAAGGAATTGACTTAGAAGCTATTTCAAATTTCATAAACGAGACTCAAAGTGACGTTCAACCACAATCCGTTCAACCGCAATCGCAAACACAAGGTACTCAATCTGTCCAGTCAGCACCTGCTCCTCATCAATCATCAGGTGTTCAAAATACTGCGGCACCTCAACAAAATGCACCAAAAACGGTTGATAATATGACTTTGCCTGAATTACAAGAGGAAAAATCAAAAAGAACTTCTGTAATGACAGAAAAAAGAGCTGCTTTGTCAGCAGTCAGAAACGGTCAAAATCCGCAAGTTAAGCAGGCAAAAGCTCAGGCAGATATTGCAAAGAAAAAATATGAAACTTTGTTGAAAGAAGACCCTGCAGCGAAGAAATTTGCAAAAGAGGTTTTGAAAAACAATAAACAAATCGAAAAGAACCAAGCAGAATTAGACAAAGTTGCTGATTCAATTACAACAAAAGAAACTGAAATTTCAGAACTTGAAGCAAATATTTCAAATTCAGAAGGTATGCTATCCGGTTTGGAAGGTGCGTTGTCATCAATTCCTGCACCTTCAGGCAAACCTGAAGATAAAGAAAAAGATGTGGTACTTGCAAGCAAAAAATCTGAATTGACAAAAGAAATTTCAGGTAAGAAAAAAGAAATCGAAAAACAAAAATCAGATTTGGCAAAGGCTCAAAAAGGTTTAGAAAAATTAAACGCCGAAAAAACAAAATTAGAGGCTGAAAAACAACAATTACAGACCGAAAAGGCAAAATTGGACTCATTGGTAAAGGCAAACTGCTCAAGTGCGGTTAAGGCTGCGTTAGAAGCTTTCAATGCCGCAACCAAAAATGTTGAAGCGGTAAAAGCAAGAGAAACTTCAACCGCACAAAAAGCTTTTGACGAGGCTAAAAACGGTGTTGATGAAATAAATGCCAAGATTGCTCAAAGACAAGCAGAAGGAGTTAAAGAAAAATTCGCGTTAACTTCTGATGCGGTTGAAAATGCGGTAGAACTGGCAGAATCACAAGTCGGAGTTCACGAAAACGGTTCATCAAATGACAGTGCCGATATCAGAAAATACAAAAACGGACGAGTTGACGGAAATCCTTGGTGTGCCTCATTTGCTTCTTGGTTGTATGGTGCAGGTCAACATTCTTCTAACGGCAAAACTTTCGGTTATACCGCATCTTCTCAGGAAATCAAAAGAAAAGCACAAAATGCAGGTTGTTATGCTTCCAAAAACTCAAACTATGTACCTAAAAAAGGTGACCTTGCAATGTGGACAAAATCTTCTTCAACAGGGCACGTTGGCATAGTTTCAAAAGTTTATGCGGACGGTTCGTTTGATACCATTGAAGGTAATTCAAAAGATGCCGTAACAAAACATCATTACCCTTCAAAACATTCCGTTGGTTCAGGTTTTGACGGATTTGTTCAAATGGAGAAATGGTTGGCATAAGTAGTTTAAGACGCTACGATTTGTGCTAAAAGTTCAGGAAATTTGTTAATCAAAGCATCGGCGAATTTGTCCGTATCAATTTGAGTTGTTACAACGGCAAGCAAGTCTTGCGGAAGTTCCGTTATCATTTTTTGCAAATATTCGGGTCTTATTACGCTCATTCCTTTGACCATTTCGTCCTTTTCACGTTCTCGGTTAATGATTTTTGTATAAGCGTCCGTGTCAAATTTTTCAAACAGTTTTGTTTCCTGATTTGCCAACATATAGGTTAATTCTTTTTTTTGTGTCGGTTGAAGATTTTTTATTGCGTTTTTGTAGTCCAAATCGCCGAGCTGTCCGATTTGAGCCACCATTTCTTTAGCGTTTCCGTTTGCTTCTTTTCCCGAAACGCTTTCATAAACCTGTTGAAGATAAATTTCAGGCAGGCGTTCAAGGTTGTTCAACAGCATTTGTTTATTCATGTCTGTTCCCGTTAGCAATTTATCCATTTGCTCTTCCGGCATGAAATTGATTACCTGTTGTTGAGAGAATAATTGAAATACCATTTTTACCAATTCTTCTTTAGGTATGTCTTTTACTAAGTCAAGCAAAGCATCTTGGGTAAAATAATTCAAGCCTATGACCAGATCGTTTGTTTCAAGCATCGGAACAAGTTTTTCCAGTTGCGAACCTGTCATTTCTGACATTATTGCAAGTTTATTTTCAGGGTCTGCAAGTTGGAAAAGTTCAACCAGTTGCGAAACATTTGTGAACATGTCGGCAGCAAGTTGTATTGCGGCTTGGTTGCCTTCCGCAGCTTCGGTTTGAATAATCTCTTCAATGGACTTATTTTGATAAGTCTCCATTTTTGATGTGGAGATGTTCAATTTCGATTGAATATATGCTAAATCTGTATTAATCGTAATCGACATGTTAACCTCAAAATCTCTCTTATATATATTAATGTATTTTTATTTCTTCAATTTCAAAAATATTACAAATTTTAACAAAAAGTAATATATTTTTTTGAACTTTTTTTGTTTTGTTATCGTAATATAAATAGCAAGGAGAAGGAAAATGAAAAAGGTTGTTAAATATTTTTTGATATTTTCTTTTTTGGTAGTTTCATCGCCTGTGTTGGCACATCCGCCCGCACCGCCTTGTGATGCTCCGCCACCACCTCCGCCGCCACCGCCGATAGTGCCTGTTGCGACATATTCAACTCAGTATCAACAACCGTTTGACGGGTGTGAGGAACATTATTTGCTGATTACGGAATTTACTACGGAATATTCCGATAATACGGCAAGCACTTCACGCTTGTACTCTGTAGTAAATAAAGACGGGGCAATGTTGGTGGAAAACGCAAAATCCGTTGAACATTTGAATAATGACTATGAACATTATTTTTTGATATATGCAAACGGTCGTTATGAAATTATTGATTCTTACGGAGTTATGACAAGTCCCGAATTGTTTACGAGTGCTAAAATGGCGGCTTATGACAGAATTATTGTGTCTAAAAGTTTGTCCGCTTTTAAAACAGGTTACGGGGTCGTGGATTACTCGGGAAGAGTTATTGTTCCGCTCAAATATCAAACAATGAATTACGGAAAATTCAATAACGGTTTGTATATGACGAAATTAAACGGTTATTGGGGACTTTCGAGTTTAGATAATGAGATTTTTGCCAAAAACGAAAACGACAGTATCAAAGAATTTCTTTCAACTTATCGCTTGAAAAAAGAAGGAAAATTCGGCTTGCTTGGGTTTGACGGACATAAAATACTTGATACAATTTATGATAGTATTGATACGCTCGGAAGTGAGTATATTGTAGTGAAATCGGGCAAAAAGTACGCCTTATATGATGCTTACGGAAACGCACTTTCTCCGTTTCGGTATAAGAAAATAAAAATGGAACGTAATTCTGTTGTCGGAAATACGGGAATAACTTGGGAAACTATTGTGCAATAGCAAATTTTGAAGTTGTGGGCTATAAAAGGCTTGCAACTTCGTTGTACATAACCATATAAAAATCCGAACTTGTCATATTAGGGTTTTGTTTCATGAATTTTTTAACGTTGAATTTTGCCAAAAATTTATCAAGTTTTTCTATCGTTTTAGGATTATTTTCGTTTTCCGTTTTTAATTTTTCAATATAATTTTTGGTTAAATAAATTATGTCCTCTTCCGTTAAGGCGGGTAGCGGGCTGATATCTACCTCATCATTGTCCTCTTCTTCAAGATATTTCTTTTCTTCTTGTTGTCGCTCTTGTTGATGTTGTTTGCGTTCTTGCCCTGTCGAAATTGCGGATTCTATTTTTTGTCCGAAAGGATTACTTACCGAATTAAACATAATACACCTCTAAGTTTTTACATCAGTATTATTTTCGGTAAAATCAGTTGAAAAATTTAATTTTTGTTAAAATTTCTTAATATAAAAGCAATAATCCTACTCAAAAATACTTTATATATATACAGGGGATATAAGGAGTATAAAATGGGGATATTTTCAGCAGTTGCAAAAGTTGCGACACGAGTTGTTAAAGCGGTAACAAAATCAGTTGGCGGTTCGGCTGCCAAATCGGCACAAAAAAGTTCAGGCTCGATTTGGTCAGGCGTAAAATCTGCCGCAAAAGCAGTGGTTGGCGGAAACGGCTTGGCAAGTCGTGCAGTTAGTAAATTGACAAAGACTGCTTCAAAACCTTCTTTGTGGAAAACCGTAACAAATGCGGCTTCAAAACTTTGGAAACCTATTGCAAAATACGGTTCAAAAGCGTTGAAAGTTGGCGTAAAATTCGCTAAAAGAATTCCGGTAATCGGTGCTGTTATAACAGTTGCTTTAGAAGCGGATAATATTTATAAAGGCTACAAAAAGGGTGGCTGGAAAGGTGCATTAGAACAGGTCGGCGGAGCAGGAATTGAGCTTGGTTGTATGGCTGCAGGTGCTGCTATCGGTTCGGTATTCCCTGTTGTTGGTACGACTATCGGTGCGGTTGTCGGCGGTCTTGTCGGCTGGGGTATCAGAGCTTTTACGTTTCCTGAACCTGATGACGAGGATGATACGGAGGAAGCTACAAAGGCTAATGAAAAACAAGAGGCTCAAGCACCTAAAAAAGAAGAAGTTAAACCAAAAGAAACAGAAAAACCGACACCGAGTGAACCTGTGACAGAAACTCCTGTTCAAAAACCAACAACACCGACCAAACCGACATCCCCAACAACACCTGTTGATAACGAGGTTGAAATTCCTGAAGAAGATGAAGGAATTGATGAGGTGGACGAACCTGAAAATGATACAGTAAAACCTGATGAGGTGGACGAAACCGAAGATACAGAGGAAACCGACAATACAATAGGTGATAATGTTGAAGTTATCTATACAAAAGATGAAATTGAAAGATTGTTGGCACTTGGAATGTCAAGAAAGCAAATCAAATTGCTTATGGAAAACGGATTTACATATAGAGATGTTGAAATGGCGTTGATAACTTCAATGTTAGAGGAATCTCAAGGCACTGCCAACCCGTTCTCAAACGAGGCGAAATCAAACAAATCTTCACTGAAACTTGTCGGATAAGTTGCAACGCTCATTCGTGTCAAAAGTTTATTCATTCGGAATTCGTTTTTGCTTTGCTAAAAATGATGTGAACAGGTCGGTTGGGCATACTTGCCCAACTGGTGAAAAGGTACTTGCCAACTGAGAATAATCCATTTTTATAATGTTCCCCGCTGGCAGGGGAACCGAAATCTATGATTTCGAAGGGGAGGAATAAACAACCAGTTATTTTAATTGTTTGGATAGCAATCCAAACCTACATTGGGCTTAGAAATAGGGGTTCAATGTTGATTCTCACATTTTCATAATGACGAAAGCTTTGAAATATTATGTGCCCCCCTTGAGGTGCTAGTTCGAACCAATGAGCGAAGCGAATTG
>CAVKDD010000030.1:0-9509 GCA_963654845.1 Acutalibacteraceae bacterium
AAGTGCTTGGTAGGCTTGCCAAATAGTCATTCCGGCCTACGAGCCGGAATCTGTTACAATAATCATTGGAAAAGTCGGTTGGCATTACGAGCCAACAACGTTAATTTAGCTGTCGAAATGGCAATTCCGACCTGCTTTTTGATTATAAAATTTGTGTTCAATTTCGTTCATCTCATCTCTTCTCATCTCTTCCCTTCCCTTCCTTTCCTAAACACCCAATTTCTGATTATTTGTCAAAAATCCTTATTATCCATGATATAATGTAGTAAAAAGGACTATCTCAATGGGTGATGAAGACAAGCAGTTTGATGCCACACCACAAAAACTGGACAGAGCAAGAAAGGAAGGTCAGGTTGTTAAATCTCGTGACTTTTCTATGGCTATTTCTATGCTTGTTGTTTTTTCTGCCGTTATCGGGTTAGCACCGTTTATTTGGGAGCAAATCGTTTCGATTTTTACGCTTTTGTATGAGCAAATTCCAAACGCTCATCTTGAGGACATAAACTACATGTACGTCTTTTTGATTGCGGCAAAAGGGATTTGTTTGATTTTGTTCCCTGTGTTTGCCGTAGCATGGCTTGTTGCAGTGCTTGCCGATTTTATTCAAGTCGGTCCTCTTGTTGCGACAGCTCCGTTGATGCCAAAATTAGACAAATTGAATCCGACAAAGTATTTCAAGAATATTATGTCTATCAAAACTCTTTTTGAGTTATTCAAAAACATTGCAAAGGTTATTATCTTGGGTTATATCGGTTGGTCTGTTTATAAAGAGCATATCGAAAGTATTATGATGTTGGCTCAGGTGGATAACAATTTTGCGGTAATGAAGGAGTTTGGCGAACTTATTACTCAGTTTATTTTCAAAGCCTGTATTGCGTTTTTGGTAATTGCTGCGGCAGATTACGGGGTTACAAAGTGGAAGTTTTTGCAGGATCAAAAGATGTCTTTTAAAGAAATTAAAGATGAATACAAAAACTCGGAAGGTGACCCGAACGTTAAGGCTCAGTTACGTCAACGCCGTATGCAAATGCTTCAACAGGGTGCAATGGACGCTGTTCCGACTGCGGACTTTGTTGTTACGAACCCAACTCATGTTGCGTGTGCCTTGAAGTATGTTGCAGAAGAAATGGATTCTCCGATGTTGATTGCAAAAGGTACAGAGTTGATAGCGAAGAAAATTATTGATATCGCAAAAGAACACAATGTTCCCGTAATCGAAAATCCGCCCGTTGCAAGAGCCTTATTCAGAATGGTTGAGATTAATCAGCCGATTCCGCCCGAATTGTACAAAGCTGTTGCCGAGATTTTGATGTTCGTATATAAAATGAAAAATCCTACAAATAAACGAACACGAAATTAAATTATTGAAGTATTATAGATGTGTAAAATTATGACAAAAGAAGATAACAGAAATTTACAACATTATATTGATATCGTACAAAAGGTGGCGAGAGTAGAGCATAAGCGTATTCCGTCACACATGGTTGAGTACGAAGAATTGTTGTCTATCGGTATTATTGCAATTCAGGTTATGATTAAAAACAAAACGCCCGAACAACTTGCAAAATATAATTCTGCATACATTGCAACGGCTGTTCGTTGGGCTATTCGTAACGAGTTGCGTATAAGATATAAATGGTACTCTTTGAAACACAAATCAGAAGAAGAGTTTGACGAAGAAGAAGCGGTAGAAGGCATTGATATGAAACAGGCAAAAGTTCGTGAAGCGATTTACGAAACTATCTTATCTATTGACGGTCTTGCCGCAGCCGCAAGTGATAATGACTCACCGTTTGATTTTGTCAAAGACCCGCACGCTATGCCTGATGAAAATGCTGAAATTTCCGAAATGGGTAAAATGATTAGGGTGGCTATTTCAAAATTACCGCCAAAAGAAAGAACCGTTGTCGAATACAGATTTTACCGTAATATGC
Organism: Acutalibacteraceae bacterium; assembly: GCA_963654845.1. Classification (GTDB taxonomy): domain Bacteria; phylum Cyanobacteriota; class Vampirovibrionia; order Gastranaerophilales; family Gastranaerophilaceae; genus Zag111. The sequence continues at coordinate 1,935 of CAVKDD010000030.1, forward strand.
AGGTCAAAGATATTGCGACACAAATCGGTTTGTCACCTTCTCGTGTAACAAGAATTGTTCAATCTTCCTTGAATGCCGTTAGGGATTATTTGAACGCTCACGAGCAATACGGCTATTAGTTTTTTGTAAATTATTTTGACGGTTTGCAAACTGTGACTATTTTTAGTAAACTTGTTTTGTATGGAAGGTCAAATTTATAAAATACATTCTGATTTTTATTATGTGCAAGCGAACGGTTGCACTTATGAATGCAAAATGAGAGAGGTTCTGAAAAAGCAACAGTTGAGAATTGTTGCGGGTGATAATGTTGAGTTTTCGGGCGGTTATATAACAAAACTTCTTTCGAGAAAAACTTATATTCAACGTCCTGCGGTTGCTAATGTTGACCAAATCGTTGTAGTGAGTGCCTTAAAACATCCTGATTTGGACTTTCATCAGTTGAATCGTTATGTTGCACTTGCCAAATATTATAAAATCCCCGTGATTTTGTGTTTCAACAAAGAAGATTTAGGGTTGGAAAATAATTTGAGAGATGAAATCCTTGAGATTTATTCACCACTCGGGTATAAAATTGTCTTTACTTCTGCATTAGAACATCTCGGACTTGAGGAATTTCGAGAATTGTTGAAGGGTAAAATCTCGGCATTATGCGGAAATTCCGGTGTCGGAAAATCAAGTTTGATAAATGCTTTAAATCCGAATGTGCATTTGCGAACAAAAGAAGTCAGCGAAAAATTAAATCGTGGTACTCATACGACACGACATTGTGAGATTATTCCGCTTGATGAAACTTCTGCAATCGTTGATACACCTGGGTTTAGCAACGTAAGATTTGATTTTATTTTGCCGCACGATATAGATTTGTTGTTTCCTGAAATGATTGAGTATCGTGAACATTGCAAATATGGCGATTGTTTGCACATAAATGAAGACGGGTGCGGAGTTTTAGAAAATATTGATAAAATTGCCGAATCCCGATATGAAAGCTATATAGAATTTGTGTCTGAGGCTTTGGAATATAAGGAAAAAGTTAAGTATAACGGCGTTAAAAAGGAAACTGCGGGCAAATTTAAAAATAACAAAATGCAGCCTAAAATCAGTGACAAAAAACGCCGTGCGGCACGAAATACGCTTAAACAAAATATATATAAGGAACTTGATGAAGATGAAAATGAGTAATTATATTGAGTTAATAAACGATAAATTGGACGAGTTTTTAGAGATTAAATACCCTGAAACAATTTTCAAATCAATGAAATACACGGTTTTGTTACCGGGTAAAAGACTTCGCCCCGTGATGTGTTTGGAAACTTGCAGGATGTTTGGCGGGGAGATTGAAGAGGCAATTCCTACGGCGTGTGCGATAGAAATGTTGCACGCTCAAACCCTTATTCATGACGATTTGCCGTGTATGGATAATGATGATTACAGACGTGGAAAACCTACCAATCACAAGGTTTTTGGCGAAGCTATGGCGGTCTTGGCGGGGGATGCGTTGTTGACCTTTGCTCCGCAAGTTATAACAAAATATTCAAAAAATCTGTCCTCTTCTGTTTTGATTAGGGTTTTGAACGAGTATTTTCAATTTTCGGGAGCGTACGGTGTTATAGCAGGGCAGGTCGTTGATATAGAATCTGAAGGCAAATTTCTCAATTTAGATAAAAATAATAAGAAGGAATTTGAAGAGGCTCAAAAGATTTTGCAATATTTGCATGTGCATAAAACTTCTGATTTGTTCTGTCTTGCAATGCGTACGGGAGCAATAATTGCAGGTGCTGATGATGAAAAACTTAACATTATAACGGAATTTGCACGAACTTTTGGACTTGCTTTTCAAATTGCTGACGATATTTTAGACGAAATTTCAACCTTTGAAACTATGGGAAAAACAATGGGCAAGGATAAAGAAGAGGGTAAGTTGACTTATGTTTCCTTGTACGGATTAGAGGAGTCGAAATGTAAACTTACTTGCCTTTTGAAAAAGTGCTATGATATAATGAAAGAACAGAACATGTCATCAGTAATTTTGACTGATATAATGAATAATATATTTAAGAGAGTAGGTATTAATAATGAATTTTGAAGTTGTAAGGGAGATGATTGCAGGGAACGGTTATGAGGTCATAACATGCGGAGTAACGGCAGCGTTTTTTGCTCAAGTTATTAAGTTTATTTTGTTCACTGCGAAAAATAGAAAAATCAATTTCAAAATATTTTCAACAACAGGCGGAATGCCGAGTTCTCATTCTGCAGGAGTTATGGCTTTGTCAACGGCTGCGGGTTTGTTGGAAGGCTTTGACTCAACAGTTTTTGCGGTATCGTTAGGTTTTGCTTTGATTATTATGTATGATGCTGCAGGTTTAAGACGTGCAGCAGGTAAAACGGCCGCTTGTTTAAACAGAATGATGGAAGATTTTTACTACCACGATTTGCAGTCTGTAGGCGGTAAGTTGAAGGAACTTTTAGGTCACACACCGTTTGAAGTTTTTGTCGGTGCGTTGTTCGGAATTATTTATACATACTTGCTTCATGTATATTTATTCATGGGATAATTTTAATAAGGGGTTCCTCTCTGCCGAAGATGAGCGGGGCGAATCCGTGATTGATAAGTGAATAGTTTTATAAGTAGTGAGGGCGGTTGGCGCAGTTGGTAGCGTATCACATTGACATTGTGGGGGTCATCGGTTCAAGTCCGGTACCGCCCACCACTTATATAAAAGGTATTTGTAGTATGGAAATCAGAAAAGCAAAACTTGGTGAAGTTGATGAAATAAAATCTGTTTATCGTTTGGCAAAATCTTTTATGGACGAAAACGGCAATTCTTCCCAATGGGTCAATGACTATCCTAAGCGTGAACTTTTGGAAAAAGATATTGAAAAAGGTGAGTTGTTTGTTTGCGAAAACGAGGGTAAAATTTCTGCAGTTTTTTGCTTTTTTATCGGGAACGAACCGACTTACGACAAAATTTTTGACGGTGAGTGGTTAAATAATGAAAAATATGGTGTAATCCATAGAATTGCTGTCGTTGAACATCATAAGGGCATCGCTTCTTTTTGTATTCAATGGTGTTTGAAAAATTCGCCAAATATGCGAATTGATACCCACAAAAATAATATACCAATGCAAAAAACTATTCTGAAAAACGGTTTTCAGTATTGCGGAATTATTAAAAAAGAAGACGGCTCGGAACGCTTGGCTTACCAAATTTGCAATTAGGCTTTTTGCGGTTGTTGTTCTTTTTCAGGTGTTGTTGTAGTTGTTGTAGCAGTAGTAGCGGTTTCAGTTTTCGGCATTGTGTGATGTGGTTTTGCGTTACCTGTTTCAATTCCGGCTACCGTTAGTGCTATCGGAACGAATTTTGAAATAATACTGCCGATTGGTGAATTTTCCGCCATTAGTGTTATTGCCAAGCAAACGTCATCGATGTGCGGGGCAAAATCGGTTATTCTTATGCCTCTGTCGGCTTTAATTCCGTGTACTTTTTCGTTTATCATGTTAGAGACTTTGTTCCCCGCAATGATACCTGTAGCAAGGCTTGTACCGCTTATAACAGTTGGACAAAGAACTCTTAAAAATTTGTTTCCCGTTATGAATTTTGAGGCTTTTTGCAATTTGATATGCGGCGTTTCTGCCGTTTTTGCTAATTTTTCAAACTTTTTATAAAGTATTGTCGGAACAGCTACAAATCCCAGAGGAATTGAAACATCACCAAGCAGTTGGTTTACTGCTTCACTGCATTTTGCACCGAAGTTTTCTTTTTTGTCAAATATTGCACCGCCTGCAAGTCCGCCAAGTACAGACCCTAAACCCATAAGTAAAATTTGCGGAGCCTCTAATTTTAAAACTTTTGCCTTTGGTTTGTTTTTATCTGCAATTTTAAATATAGCCCAATCTTTTATAGGTGTTTTGGCAATTCTTGAAGGACTTAGTGAAAATTTTTGATGTTTCGCAATCATAGCAACCGAAGTTGCGACACCTAAAGCCGCCATTGCCGCCGTGCCAATTTTTTCTTTTGTAATCGGCTCATCTGATTTCGGTAAATGAGTGAATGTTGCCTTCTTTTGATTATAATTTGTAACTGGTTGTATATACATTTTCTAACCTTCGTTTCAACATTACCAAAACCAGTAAATAAAAAATATTGTTAGTTTTCAAGTTAATTTTAACAAATCTTATTATATATTTATTAATTTTGATTCAAATATTCGGGAATAATTTTAAACGCATCGCCGACAATTCCCGTATCCGCAATTTCAAATATCGGAGCGTTTTCATCATTGTTTATCGCTATGATATGCTCAGAACCCGTCATTCCGATTGTGTGCTGAATTGCACCCGATATTCCGCAGGCAATGTACAATTTAGGAGTAACGGTTTTACCCGTTTGTCCGACTTGAATACTTGTTGGTGCAAGTCCCATTTCCACCGCACCTCTTGAAGCTGCCAAAGTTCCGCCAATTTTATCGGCAAATTTTTGGAGCAGGTCAAAGCCTTCTTTATTTTTTAACCCTTTTCCGCCCGCTACAATGATTTCCGCAGAATCGAGATTGTTAATCTCGTTTTCAATCGTCTTTTTGAAATCGAGAATTTTGTATTTTGTTGACGTTATATCAATGTTTATCGGGCATTGTATCATTTCGGTTTGTACAAAAGTTGTCTCTTGATTGGTTTTGAAAACTTTTGGGCGAACCGTTGCCATTTGCGGGAAAGTTTTACATAAAATCGTTGCCATAAGTTGTCCGCCAAAAGTCGGACGAGTTGCGGCAAGTTTCCCGTTTTCGTTAATGTCAAGCCCCGTACAATCGGCGGTTAAACCCGTTCCTAACGCACTTGCAATTCTCGGGGCAAGGTCTCTTCCTTGATTTGTTGCTCCGATTAGCATTATTTCAGGTTTGATTTGATTTATCAAATTGATTATGAGTTTTGAATAAGTTTCCGTGTTGTAATTTTTGAAACTGTCGTCTTCAAAATAATACACCTTGTTTAAGCCCTTGTTTTCAAACGCTTCTTTGTAGGTGTAAACCAAATTTTTGCGGGTAAAAATTACCGCATTGACTTCAACTCCGCCGAGTTTTTGAGCAAGTTCTTTTGCCTTATCGACAAGTTCAAAAAATACCGTGTGGATAAATTCCTCTCTTGTCAGTTGGGCATAAATCAATATTCCTTTGTGTTCGTTGTTTTCAGGCATTTTTGCTTGCTCCAAATTCAATGATTTTACTTTTCAACAAATCTACACTTTCGCTTACTCCGAGTTGATATTTTTGAGCGTTGTGTGAGGGTAGATTTCTGAACGCTTTACTTACAAATGTCGGAGAACCTTTTATACCTACATTTTCAGGACTTAATCCTAAATCAGCCATTGTGCAAACTTTGATTTCTTTTTTGCTTGCCGAAATTACCCCCGCTATTTTTGCTCGTTGAGGTTCAAAATTCTGTTTGACGACACAGATGAGTGCGGGAAGTTTTACCGCAACTGTTTCTATTCCGTCTTCAAGTTCTCTTGTCAGTGTCAATTCTTTGTTTTCGTATTTTAGATAATCTTTGACGTATGTAACTTGCGGGAGCGATAAGAAATTTGCAATGTTCGGGCCTGTCTGAGCCGTGTCGCCGTCAACGGCAAATTGTCCGCAAATTATCAGGTCAAAATCAGGTTTGGCATATCTTATTGCACGGGAAATCGTTAGGCCTGTTGCGTAGGTGTCAGCACCTGAGAATTTTTTATCTGAAATTAACACTGCATTGTCACAGCCTAACGCAAGAACCTTTCTTAGCATGTCTTCTGCTTGAGGTGGTCCCATTGTAAATACTGTGATTTCTGTGTCTTTCTTTTCTTTTTTTAACTTAAGAGCAAGTTCAACCGCATAGACATCGTACGGATTTATAATACTTTCAACGCCTTCTCTTTGAATGGTGTTGTTTTCAGTCCACTTGATGTCCGTTGTATCGGGAACTTGCTTTATACATAGTGCAATTTTCATAGTGTTTTAAAATTTTTATTTGTGTGCAGCGGCTGCTTGGGCTTTGGCTCTTTGTTTTTGGTTAGCGTCAAGCAAAGCATTGTATGCTAATAGGTACATTGAGCATTTTTGAACGCTTGGAACATACCACGCACATTTTGTTTGGCTGCAAATCATATCAATTCCTGAACCGATACTGATTAGTGGACATACCGGAATATCATTTTTACCCATTTATTTTCTCCTATACTTTGTCTGCTTGTTTTAATAAATTACAACTTTCGCAACGTTTGCGTTCTTGGTCTTTGTAAATTCTTGTTCTGTTGATAACTTCATCAAAATCAATTTTGTGAGCATCAAAATCAGGACCGTCAACGCAAGCAAATTTAGTTTGACCGCCAACTGTTACACGACAAGCACCGCACATGCCTGTTCCGTCAACCATAATCGGGTTCATGCTTGCTTCGGTGTAAATTCCTTTATCACGAGTAAGCTCGGCAACTGCTCTCATCATAGGCATAGGACCAACAGCGATTACATAGTCAACTTTTTCTCTATCTATAATCTCTTGCAATACGGTTGTCCCGAAACCTTTAATGCCGTAAGAACCGTCATCTGTTGTCAGGTATAATTCTGTGGAAGCGGCTTTCATTTTGTCTTCCCAGAATAATAAATCTTTTGTTCTTGCCCCTGAAATCATATAGACCTTGTTTCCTGCTTCTTTTAAGGCTTTTGAGATTAGATAGCAAGGTGCGGCACCGTATCCGCCTGCTACGCAAACGACTGTTCCGTATTTTTTGATGTCGGTCGGTTTGCCTAGAGGACCTACGATATCAACGAGTTCCTCGCCAACGTTAAGTCGAGCAAGTTTTTTTGTTGAATAACCGACAGCCATGAAAACGAGAGTTAGTTCGCCTTTTTCTTTGTTGATGTCGGCAATGGTAAGCGGTACTCTTTCGCCGTCTTGTTCAACTCTGAAGATAATAAATTGTCCTGCTTTTGCGTTTCTAACGACGTATGGAGCATCGATAGTAATTTCATATTGGTTAGGACAGATTTCTTTTTTTGATAATATTTTATAACCCATTTTGAACCACCTTATTTTTATTATTAAAAATTATACAACAAATTTTTAAATTACGCCACTGTATAACAACCCTGTAACAATAATAAGCTTTTTAGAAGTTTATACCTTTGCAAATTTCACAAAAATGTCATTCCGGCCTCCGAGCCGGAATCTGTTTCAGTCAGGCGATGCCGTGACCTACGTTTTTTAATGTTCCCCGCTGGCAGGGGAACCGAAATCTGTGATTTCGAAGGGGAGGAAAAACAGATTCTGAATAGGCTAAAAATCACTTTTCGTATCCTCAAAGGATTTTTTAAGCCTTTCAGAATGACAAAACCGTTTGGTAGGCTCACAAAAATGTCATTCCGGACAGCACGAATAAAATGAGTGCGTGATCCGGAATCTGTTTGACCTTATAACAGATTCTGAATAACTTGAAAATTAAATGCTCATTGCATTCGCATAAATTTTCTAAGTTTTCAGAATGACGAAAGCTTTGAAATATTATGTGCCCCCCTTGAGGGGGAACCGAAATCTATGATTTCGAAGGG
>CAVKDD010000031.1:0-9461 GCA_963654845.1 Acutalibacteraceae bacterium
ACGAAAGGTTTTACGCTGAACGGAAATGTTATAGAGGGAACGACAAGTCCTGACAAGGCATTGGATTTTGTCAAAAATTGTAATAAAAATGCAATTTTTATAATGTGCGATTTTCATGTTTATTTCGGCGTTAAGGGGCGTCAAGTGGATTACAATGTGGTTCGCAAAATTCGTGACAGTATTTCTGATATAAAAACGAGTTCTTTTAGAAAAAATGTTATATTTATGGCTCCTGAGTTGATTATTCCTGAGACTATGCAAAAAGAAGTTTCGATTATTGATTTGCCGTTGCCGACACTGGATGAAATCAAGGCAAAACTTGAAAAAATGATAGCACAAAACAGTCAAATTGATACTTCGGGTTTAAACGAGGAAGTCAAAGAAAAGCTTTGCAAAGCGGCGTTAGGGTTGACTTTACAAGAGGCTGAAAATGCTTTTGCACTAGCAATGGTAAATGACGGTTGCATTGATGAAAGAGATTTGAGCGTAATTTTAGAGCAAAAAATTCAGGTAATCCGAAAAACGGGGATTTTGGACTATATTAATACCGATATTCAAATCAGTGATGTCGGCGGGCTTGAAAATTTGAAAAATTGGCTTAACAAAAGGAATAATTCTTGGTCGGAATCGGCTAAAAAATATTGTCTTCCCGCTCCGAAAGGGGTTTTGATTACGGGTGTTCCCGGTTGTGGTAAGAGTTTGACCGCAAAGGCAATGAGTGCGGCTTGGCAACTTCCTTTGTTAAAACTTGATTTTGGTAAGATTTTCTCGGGAATTGTCGGAAGCTCCGAAGAAAATATGCGAAAAGCGATAAAAACCGCCGAAGCCGTTTCACCGTCAATTCTTTGGGTGGATGAAATCGAAAAGAGTTTGAGCGGGTTAAATTCAAACGGTGACAGCGGAACTTCCTCAAGAATTTTCGGTACTTTCCTGACTTGGATGCAGGAAAAGACCGCACCCGTTTTTGTAATCGCAACGGCAAACAATATTGACGGATTACCGCCCGAACTTCTTAGAAAAGGGCGTTTTGACGAGATTTTCTTTGTAGATTTGCCGACTAAAAAAGAACGTATAGAAATCTTCAAACTTCACCTTGCTAAACGACTTAAAGACAAAGAGGTGGCAAGTAAAATTGAATTAAATGACGAATTGTTTGATAAACTTGCGGATTTGACGGAAGGATTTGTCGGGGCTGAAATTGAACAGGCGGTTATTAGTGCGTTATATGAAGCGTTTTTCCAAAAGAAACCGTTGGAATTTCAGGACTTGGAAAACGTTATAAAAACTATTGTTCCGCTAACAAAAACTCAGAAAGAAAAAATCCTTCAACTCAGACAGTGGGCAAATATTCGAGCAGTTACCGCAACAAAACGAGATGATATGGAACAATACAATCTCGGTGACGGTGATGACAAGGATGTAAACGGTTCTCGTGGCGGTAGAGCATTAGATGTATAAGAAAGGTAAAAGTAAATCATGTCAATAACTCTTATGGCATACCCTATGGCGTTTTTGATTGCACCTGAAAAAGCACCGAAAGAACACCTTAGAGAAAAGAAAGCTTCTAATAAAGATAATGCAATTCAGGCAATGAAAAATCTTAAATTCATCAGGGTTTTGTCAAATATTACCTTTAACGAATTGAGAATGCTTGTTCCGAGATTGGACGTTAAACAACTTAATGCGAGTTGTTTGTACGAAATAAATACAGGGTTGCAAATTGAACCGATTGTGGAAGGAAAATTTGTAACATTTAAACTGTCAGGTACGGCAAATTCTCAAAGTTTGCAAACCGCATCGGAAAGTTTGTTTAAAGAATTGGATGCGATAACGGGCAGAAATGTTCGCTTGTTGGGTTCGCACGAGATTTTTTATTACAATTATGCAACCGATTACAAAAAGGCTTCTGATATTTATAAGAGTTTGAAGGACGGAAACGCAAGTCAGATTTTTACGACCGAAAATAATGAAATTGTCGCAACTTTAGACAATCAAAGCGTGAAATATTATCAAAATAAATTTGACCCGTTTTATTTTTTGGAAGTTGAACAAAAAATCAGTATTATGAATATCGGAGTTGATGAGGCAAGTTCGGGACAATACGCAACTTACGGACTTACTAATTTGAAAATTCAGACAAATATCAAAGTTTCCGAATTGAAAAAACTTTTGCAAAAAGCTGGGTATAATTTCTATGCGGCAAACGGTCAAACTCCGCTAAGAAGCAGTTATGTGACTTTGAATTGGGTTGACCAAAACGGAACTTACGTTGCCGAGTTTTCGGGAAGTAATAACAAAGAAATTACACGGGAAGCCGAAGAAATTTTCAGAAAATTGAATATCGCAGCAGGCAGAGATTTGCGATTGATAAACGATACCACCACAACGGTTTACACATATAATACGAATTATACGGACAAAGGCGTATTGTTGAATACTTTGTATGAACACGGTGCTGAAGAAATGGTTGAAGAAGGTGACACCGTGACTTGTAAATTGTTTGGTATGGAAATGAAGTATTACAAACAGGATTCGGGGGCGTACGCTCTTGATATTACGCAAATCTCCGATAAAACGCAATGTGAAGGTGTTTTGGACGATTTGAATCAGGAATACGGAATGAATTTGCAGGAAATTACTTATAACAAGATTAAGGAACGCTTGGAACAGGAAAATTTACATCTTGAAAGCGAAACCGTGCTGGATGATAATTCGATAGTTTTAACGATTGAGATTTAAGAGGTGTCAAATGGGCAAAATTAAAATAAAATTACTTCCTGACGGAACGATACAAATGGAAACAGAAGGCATTAAGGGGGCAAAATGTGCGGATTATGCCAAAGTTTTTCAGCGTTTGACCGATGCAAAGATTTATCAGCTAAAGAAAACCGAAGAGTATTATCAGCAAGAAATTTTGGAAGCTGAAGAAACAGAAAGTTTGAAAAATACCGAGTATTAAGTCGTTTGCAAAACGTCGGCTCATTGATAATGTCGGTGATTTATAGTAAACTTTTAGTATAATACAAAATATGCAGAAAGGCTGGAATATATGGCAATAAGAAAAGTTTTAAGATATGGTGAACCTTCATTGCGTCAACCGTCAAAAGAGGTTCACAAGGTTTCTAAAAAAATCTCTGAGTTGGTGAGAGATTTGCTGGATACAATGTATGCACAAAACGGTGTTGGGCTTGCCGCACCGCAAATCGGTGAAAATTTGAGAGTTTTCGTAATTGATGTTGCAACAGGTAACGAGCCGCTTAATCCGATAGTTTTTATCAATCCTAAAATTATCAAAAAAAGCGGAGCAATTAAAAGTAATGAAGGGTGTTTGAGTTTTCCTGAAGCCTACACCGATGTGAAAAGATATAAAAATATTATGGTCAAGGCAACAAATGAACACGGAAAGCCGTTTGTTTTGGAAGCAAAAGACGGAACACTTTTGGCTCGTGCAATTCAACACGAAAATGACCACCTTGACGGAATTTTGTTCATTGACCACTGTATGAACAGATTTGAAACGGAAGAAATTTTGAAGAAATACAATTTGCCTGACATTGAATTGGACAGATTGATTGAGGAAAAGGATTTAGAGGAAGAATTGAATAAAAATGATTAAGATTGTATTTTTCGGAACTCCCGATATCGGGCTAAAATCTTTGGAATATTTGTATAATTCAGAGAAAATCGAGGTTTTGGCTGTCGTAACTCAGCCTGACAAACCCGCAGGCAGAGGGCATAAATTGCAAATGTCACCTATCAAAAAGTTTGCGGTTGAACATGATTTGCCTGTATTTCAGCCTAAATCCATAAGAAAAGAGCCTGAAATTCAAGAGGAATTGAAGAAATTACAACCTGATTTCTTTGTAACTTTTGCCTTCGGACAGATTTTATCTCAAGAGGTTTTGGAAATTCCGAAATACGAAACGATTAATTTGCACGCCTCACTTCTTCCAAAATACAGAGGTGCAAACCCTATCCAACGTGCGATTATCAACGGTGACAAGGAAACGGGTATTTGTACGATGATAACCGAACTCGGGCTTGATTGCGGTGACATTTGCCAAAAACTTGTTATTCCGATTTCCGAGAAAATGAATTGCGAAGAATTGTGGAACGAAATTGCCGAAAAATCTCCGCAAATGATTGAAGAAACTTTAATCGGTTTGAAAAACAAAACGCTTACTCCCGTAAAACAGTGTGAGGACGGCGTTTGTATGGCAAATAAACTCAAAAAAGAAGAATGTTTGATAGATTGGTCAAAAACAAATCTTGAAATTCACAACTTGGTAAGAGGTATTTGTCGCTGTCCGAGTGCTTATTTTATGTTTAACGAGAAAATTATTAAGGTTTTGGAAACAGAACCGACTGACGGTGTTGGTGAGGTCGGCAAAATCGTAAATTCTGACAAAACAGGAATTTACGTTGGTTGCGGAACAGGGCTTTTGAAGATTATCAGGGTTAAACCTGAAGGCAAAGGCGAAATGCTTGCAAGAGATTGGTATAACGGAGTGAAAAAATAATGGCAACAAAGGGTATTCGTGGAGCGATAACCGTAGAGGCTAACACAAAAGAAGCGTTAGAAGAGGCAACTTTGGATTTGCTTAGCGAAATGTTTGAAAAAAACGGACTTAAAGGCACTTCAAAAATTTCTCACGTTATTTTTACCACAACAAAAGACCTTGATGCGGCTTTTCCTGCGATGTTTCCAAGACTTGCGTTTGGTTGGGACGAGGTTGCGATGATGTGTTTTCACGAACTTGATGTGCCAAATTCTCTCAAAATGTGTTTGCGAGTTTTGTTGGTTGTGAATTGTGACGAGGATTTCAAGCCTAAGTTTGTATATCTCAAAGGTGCGAAAGATTTAAGAAAACAGAATTAATTTTTGAGCTAAAATTGTTGTGCGGAAAGAAGGTTTTATGAAGGTTGCGGAATTAGAAAATGACATTTTGGTTGTGAAAACTCGTGAAAACGAAACTCTAAACGGCAGAACGGGTGCGATTGTAAAGGTTCTCGGGTGCGGTTTGTGCGGTTCCGATATCGTGAAATTAAAACAACATTTAGTCAAAAACGGCACGGTTTTGGGGCATGAAATAGTTGCTCAAATCGTTGAAATCAATTCTGCTACAAATTTTAAGGTTGATGATGTGATTGTAACCTCTCATCATATTCCTTGCGGAAAGTGTGAATATTGCAAAAATGGCAATGTTTCAATGTGCAGGCACTTCAAAGAAACAAATATCAGACCGGGCGGATTTAGTGAGTTGGTTTATGTTTCTGATGAACATTTGCAAAATGTAGCCTATCTCAAACCGCAAAATCTGACAAATATTGAAGCTTCTTTTTATGAACCTTTGGGATGTTGTGTTCGTGCGGTGAAACGTGCGGGATTAAAAGAAAATTCGACTGCTTTGGTAATCGGGCTGGGTTCTGTCGGAATTTTAATGGCTCAAGCCTTAAAAGCCTTCGGTATGAATGTTATCGGCTGCGATTTGATATCTTCAAGGGTTGAATTGTTGAAAAATCTTGGTATTGAGGCGTTTCGAGTTCCCGAAATGTGCGATAGTATCAAAGCTGACGGCGTTTTTATGACTTCAGGTGCGGATAAAGCTATTGATACTGCGTTAAAATTCGTGCGTGACGGCGGCAAAATTTTGGTATTTTCAAGCACTCCAAACAATTTTGGGTATGCCAATAATGAAATTTATTATAGAGAATTGACCGTTTTAGGAAGCTATTCGCCTTCCCCTGCGGATTTGAAGGAGTCTTTAAATCTTCTTGCAAATAAAGAGGTCAAAGTTCAAGGCTTGTCAACGGAATATCCGCTTGAAAAAGTGCAAAAAGCCATTAATGACACCGTTGAAAATAAGATAATGAAGGCATATATAAAAATTAACTAGGGTTTCAGATGTTCCATTTTTCATCTTTTGGCGGTTCGTCAATCCAAATTACCGTCACTTCGGGTTGTTTGTAAAACGGATTGAACCAGTGGCTGTCTTCGGTAAAATCTACTATTGCATCATAATACGAGATTTTTTGTGCAATTTTCTTTGTGTAATATAACAAGTCTGTCATAAGTTTCCTAACTATCATAGTATTATTTTGCTAAATTTTTTGCGTAAAATAATCGCCGAAAAGTTTTGATTTCGGGAAAGATAATTAGCCTAACGGATTAGTCGTTTTTCTAATATATAAAATTAACCGCTTTCGTTAAGATTTTCTTGCAAAATATGGAGAAAATTTTATGGACGAGAAATTAAGAGGAACAAAAACCGAACAGAATTTGATAAACGCTTTTGCGGGGGAAGCACAAGCAAGAAACCGTTATACATATTATTCAAAAATTGCTAAAAAAGAAGGCTATGAGCAGATTAGCGAGATTTTTGCAATGACGGCAGATAATGAACTTGAGCATGCAAAATTGTTTTATCAATACGTTGTCCCAAATCAGTTGGCACATGTAACGGGCTATTATCCGTTTGAACTCGGCAAAACCGAAGAAAATTTGGCAAGTGCGATAGCGGGCGAAACAGAAGAATATGATGTTTTGTATAAAGAAGGCGAACAGGTCGCAAAAGAGGAAGGGTTTGACCTTGTTGCAAAAACTTTTCATAATGTGCGGGAAGCCGAAGAACATCATGCAAAACGTTTCAAAAAGTTGTATGAAGTTTTGATAAACGGTACAATTTTTGACAAAGAAACAGAAACAACGTGGCTTTGCAGGAAATGCGGATATTTGTATAAAGGTAAATCTGCTCCAGAACGTTGTCCGAACTGTCATCATCCGCAAGGATATTTTCAAGTTTTGTGTGAAAAATACTAGAAATGGGGGAGATTTTTTGATGTACTTATTGCATAAATTATAATATAATAATTGTAATATGAGAAAAAAGTGGAAAATTGTAACTGCAATAAGTATATTAACAATTACCTGCGGGTTATACACCTGGGGCATACCTGCTATTGTTAATATTAAGGCACATAAATCTCAGATTGAAGATTTAATCTACAAGAATACCAATTTTCGTGTCGATATCGGTAATCCGAAATTGACAATGGGGGTATTCCCTTCCGTGTGGATTAAATCCGACAAAATCGCTTTAATCAATGATGACGGCTCAAATGCGGCATTAGTAGTGTCGCCGAAAGCTCATATCAAGTTGCTTCCGCTTTTGAAAAAGAAAATTGTAGTTTCAAGTCTTTCTGCAAAAAGCGAAGAGCTTAACTTTGTGTTTACAAAGGCTTCTGAGTTTCGTTTGGGGCAGTATTTGTTGAATTTCCCTGAAAAAAAGAGTGATTTTGAACTTTCTAAAATCAATCTTGATTTGGGCAAATATAACATAAATTTAAACGACCAAAAATACAATCAGAAAATTACTTATAGCGGTAAATATTTTAAACATGGCGAATTTATCCCGAACAAGCAGGTAAGATTTGCGACAGACAGTACATTAGAACTCGGCAAAAAATCTATTCCGATAATTGCTGATGTTGATATTCGTTTGCCGATTAATAGAATTAGTGAAGATACCTTGAAGGTTTTTGCACAGATTGAAAATCTTGATTTGTCCGCCTTTTCTCATTATGTAAAATATTGGACGAACGGTATTATTACTGATATTAACGGGTCATTGAGCGTTAATGCCGATACAAAAGATGACAAATTCGGTCATAAAAAGATTTCGACAGAGATCGTTTCAAAAAATTTGAAGGTTGTAGGAAAAGACGAGGTCGCATCTATCGTTTATCCGAAAGATTTGGTGGCAAAGATAGATTTTGGCACTATTGAAAACGGAATTATCTTTAAAGATGTGAGCATAAACAGTGATAATATTCACGCATATTTGAAAGGTAAAATCTACAATCTCGGCAATAAAATGCCTTCTTATAACGTTAATGTAGGGGTTAAAGATACCAAAATTGAAGACGTTGTGGCGATTTTGCCGTGGACGGAACAGTTACCGAAAGAATTTAATTTTTATAAACTTAAAAAATATAAATTCTACGGAAAAGGTGACGGTGATTTGACTTTCAAAGGAAACGGAACTTTCCCGAATGTTAAAGGTTTTGTCAAACTTAGAGATGCGTTTTTAATTCACCCGATAAAAGGAGCGAACGGCAATGCTAAGATTGACTTGGATTTTGTCGGCAAAAAGATGAATTTGAACGTTTATGTTCCGACAACCAATAATCAATATGTCAAAGTTGACGGTTTTGCTTTGATTGACGGGTCAAAATATTCTGAATTGAATATAAAAAGTTCTGATTCGGTTGTGCTTGAACCTGCACAAGAAGTGCTTGTTCCGCTTCATGAAATTTTGAATTTCCAAATCGGACCTGTTCCGATGATGAAAATTTCGGGGCTTGGTAATATTGATATGCGTTCTGCAGGTAAAAAAGTTGACCCGCACCTTTGGGGCAGTATCAATTTTAAAGATGCGACCGCTTCCTTTATTGAGGTTAATAATTTGGTTTTGCATAACGGAGCGGGTTATGTGAAATTTGACGATAAAAAAGTTACTTTTAAAACGACAAATGCCACGATTAACAACAAATTTACCGAGATTTACGGGGATTGCGTTGTTCTCGGCAAATTGAACGTATATGTGAAATCCAAAGGGCAGGATATCAAAAAGTTAATCAAAACAATTCAAACCTCGCCGATTTTGGTTGATGTTCAAAAAGTTGTTAAGCCGTTTACTCATCCTGACGGAATTGCGGATGTATTTTTGCATATTTACGGAAATGTTGATAAACAGGCTGAAGAAGTTGTGTTTAATGAAGACTTGTTCGCAAGTGGTACAGTGACTTTGCACAATGCAACAACGATTATGCAGGACACTTTCTTGCCGTTTACAAAGGTCAACGGGCTTGTTAATTTTGACCAATATGATTCAAGTTACGATGTGACGGGTTATGTGCGTAATTCAAAAGTTCACGTTTGGGGTACGGGGTCAAATTCCGAAATTGACTTGAAAGCAAAAGCGGATAAGTTTAAACTTGCTGATATTTTTGATATGCTTCACCCAAATCAGGTTATGCCTTACAAAAACGAACTCGGAAATCTGTTTGTTTCGTTTACGGGCGGATATAAAGGTGTTGCGGATGCCGATAATATTGATTATAACAAGATAAAAGTTGACGGAAAATTCTTGTCAAATATATCAGGTTCAAATCCGATAAAACTTGACGGTGGCGGTTTTTCGATTAATAAAGGAATGTTGAAAACTTCAAACTTGAAGGGACTATTTAACGGTAATCCGTTTACTTTGGCGTTCACCTCAAAAGATATTGATAAAGAGGATTTGAACATTGCTGATGCTACGTTTAATTTCAAAAATTTTGACGTAAGCACGATTGATGCCATAAAAAATCAAATAGTTTTGCCTAAAAATATTGCAAAAGAAGTTAATAATATCGTTGATATGAACGGGAATATCGATATTAGCGGAACTATAAAAAAT
>CAVKDD010000032.1:0-9460 GCA_963654845.1 Acutalibacteraceae bacterium
ATGTTAAGTAATTCGTTGACAAAAAAGAGCTTTTAACAGAGTAAAAACAGAAGAAAAAGAACAAGGAGACGAATTATGCGAAACAACACAAAAGACACAACATTAGAAAAGAATTACCTTCAAAAATGGAGATTCCTAATCAAAGAGTATGAATTAGTAAAAGCAGGTAAACACCCTCAATTTAGATTTGTAACAGATTTCTACAAGTTTCACGGTATCTCGCGGCAAACTTTTTGCAAATATTACAATAGATTTATTCTTTCTAACCGTGCTAACAATGCGTTACTTCCTCAAAAACGAGGTCCGAAGTGGCTTGCTAGAAGACCTATTCATTTTATTGAAAAGAAAGTTATTGAAAAAAGAATACTGGGTATTAACAGGTATGAAATAACAGAATTATTAAAACCAATTCTAAAAGACTTTACACCTTCCCCCTCAGGAATATACAATATTTGTAAAAGGTATAATTTAAATAGGTTAACAACAAAAATGAAAGAAGCAAAAAGAAAAATAATAAAAGAAAAAGCAGGTGATTTAGCACATATAGATTGTCATTATCTACCCAAAAGTTTATTGTTAAATACAGATAAACGTTATTATTTATTGGGCGTAATAGATGATTGCACACGAATAGCGTGGTGTGAAATAATCCCGGATGTAACAAGTTTGACGGTAATGTTTGCAACAATGCGTTGTTTTCAAATGATACAGGCACAATACAATATCCGATTTAAAGAAGTCTTGACCGACAACGGACCAGAGTTTGGTCAAGGTAAGGGAAAAAATAATGAAATGACAAATCCATTTAAACGAATGGTAAAAGAAATGGGATTAAAGCAGCGATTTATCCGTCCATATCGTCCGCAAACAAATGGAAAAATAGAACGATTTTGGCGAACGATAGAAGAAGATATGATAGAAGGAACGACATTTGAGACTTTAGAAGAATTTGAGAAAGATTTGTACGAATATATGATTTATTACAATGAATACCGTCCACACCAAGGTTTAAACGGAAAAATTCCGGCTGTATTTAACAAAGAATTTACGGATAATGACAAATAGGTTAAAAGTCCTTTTTTTGTCAACGAATTACTTGACATTTACAGGAATGACGTCTTGGTGAGCCTACCAAACGGCTCGTCATTCTGAAAACTTAGAAAATTTTTGCGATTGAAAAGAGCAAATAAATTTTCTTGTTATTCTTCTTCGGCTTCGCCTACGCATACAGGCTCACACAACTCACCGTAGGTTCGTTGGTTCGCTTTGTAACAATCTGTTTCAAATATAACTCGATTGAAGAATCAGACAAAAAACTTGGTAAGGTAACTAAACAGGAAAGATATGAAAAGGAGTACACAAAAACATGAAAAAAGCTTTTACGCTGGCGGAAGTATTGATAACACTTGGAATTATCGGGGTGGTTGCTACGATGACTATTCCTATGTTGTTCAATAAATTTAGAACAATAATTTATAATGCAAAATGTAAAAAATTCCAGTCAGTTATGTCAAATGCAATCAGAAGAAGTGTTGATGAAAATGGTGATATAACGGGTTGGAATGCTGAAGTTGTTGGTCCGTGGGTTAATTCGCAAAAAAATACTGCTGCGATTGCTCAAAAAATTGTCCCATATTTGAAAGTTTCCGAAGATTGTGGTTTTAAACCAAATTGCATGTTGGTGGTTGATTACAAAAATCCGGACGGTTCAAAATGGAATACTTATACTAATTATCGTGATAAATTGTTTTATAAAGTTATATTGATGGACGGTTCGCAAGTTATTATAAAGGCTCAAGGTGATAACTGCAATATGCGGGATGGTGGTTATGAAAACACTTGTGGGTATATGATTTTGGACATGAACGGGTCTGCTCCGCCTAATCAATTTAACAAAGATGCTTTTGTTTTTGAAATTTTAAAAGACAGTGTTGTTCCTAAAAAATGGTAATTTTTAATCCACTTTTCCTCTGAGTTGACCGCAGGCGGCGTCAATGTCCGCTCCTCGCTCAAGCCTTACGGTTACTTTTTTGCCTGAGTGTTCCATTAATGATTTGAATTTCATTATTGAATTGTTTGACGGTCGTTTGTAATCGTTCTTTTCTGTCGGATTGTATGGAATTAAATTGATATTACATTTTATATCTTTTAAATATGCCGCAAGTTGTTTTGCACTGTCGATTGTGTCGTTCAAATCCTTAATCAACAGGTATTCTATCGTAATTCTTCTGCCTGTTTTTTCACAATAATGTTTCAAGGCTTTGTGAAGTTCAGTCATATTGTATTTATTTTCAATCGGCATAAGTTTTAGTCTTGTTTCGTGGGTTGGTGCGTGGAGTGACAAGGCTAAAGTTGATTGCATTTCAAGTTCTGCAAGTTTATAGATTTGCGGAATTATACCTGAAGTCGAAATCGTCAATCTTCTTGCTCCGATTTGGAAATTTTCGTTAAAAATGTCCATTGCTTTTAGGACATTGTCTAAGTTTAGCAACGGTTCGCCCTGACCCATAAATACAACGTTTGTGACTTTTAGGTTTGTATCACGTTGAATTGTCAGGACTTGTTCGATAATTTCTTTATAGGTTAAGTTTCTGATAAATCCACGTTTCCCGGTTGCACAGAAGGAGCAATTCACGGCACAGCCGACTTGCGAACTTACGCAGGCAGTGAGGTTTGCACGGTTGTCAAAACGCATAAGTACGGTTTCGACACATTCACAGTCAGGAAATTCCAAAAGATATTTGATTGTTCCGTCCGTGCTGACTTGTTTAACTTTGATTTTTATATCGGTCACCGTTGCAACTTTTTTCAATTCTTCCTTGAATTTTATTGACAAATCGGTCATTTCATCAATTTCTTTGACTGATTTCAGGTAAATCCAGTTGTGAATTTGTCTTGCTCTGAACTTTGTTGCTCCGAGTTGGTCGGTGATTTCTTCGATTTCTTTTAGGCTTAATCCTGATAAAATTTTCATTATTTATATAATCCTTTTATTTTTTCGATATAAAAAAGCGAAATTTCCATTTCTGCACTAAGTTTAAGCGAAACAGAATTTGATTTCAATTTCCAATCCTTAAATCCGCATTTTGGCGGTAAAAAGGCTGTCGGATTGTCGGGAAAATCACGGCAAATTTGTGGACGATTTTCGTAATCGGGGCATCTGTTGTCTTGCGTAACTTTTGGGCAATGGTAAAAGTAATATCCTTTTTCGTTGTTTGCTTCAAGCAGTTTTACATATTCGGGGAAAACGTTTTTAACTTCTTCCATATTTTTGTATGGAACAAAGGTTTTTAGGAAATCTTGTGCGGTTTTATCCCCGTTTTGTGCTTTTGTTTTTAGTTCGGTTGGCGAAAATTCGCTACATGCAAATTTACAACACATTCCGCAACCTATGCAGTGCGATTTTGTCCTGAGTTCTTTTATTTGTTTAGTTAAAGTTTCTTTTGTTTCAAGAAGTCGTTTTGCAAGGAGTTTGACTGTTTTTTCTTGCCAAAGTTTTCCCGCTGAATTGGTTTCATACTGAGCAAAAATATCACCTTCAAAACTTTTTGGAGAATTTTGGGCAATCAGTTCTTGAATTTCCGCCAAAGTTTGAGCAAATATCTTTCGATATTGCTCTTTTTGAGATTTATAATCGGAAATTAAATCGCACATAGTTTATTAAATGTGTCTTTCTACAGGATTTAATAACAAATCAGCAAGTCTGTCTGCTCCGACAAAACCACGTTCTGACATTATTTCAGCGGCTTTTACGTTGTCATAATCCACAAATCTGTGTTTAACTTCAAATGAACCCATATTAAAATCAATGATTGCATAACACGCTTTAGGTTCTTGTGTCATCGGACGTCCGACACTGCCAACGTTTACAACCGTTTGTTTGGTGTGGGTTTGGTAACCGCAAGGGATGTGGGTATGTCCGCACAAAATCAGGCTTTCGTTTGTTCCGAAAATTATTTCTTCAACTTTTTCAAGCGGCATGTTTGGCAAAATGTCTTCGTTGTTTGCTCTTGGCGAACCATGAACCAACAAAACCGAGCAACCTTCAATTTCGAGTTGAAGCATTGGCGGTAAATTATTCAAATATGCCCTGTGTTCATCGCTCAAAATCGTTACGTCATCAGCGATAGCGTTAGCCATAACGGGATATTGTTCTTCCAAAAATTCCATAACGTCAGGTCCGTATTGAGCAATCATTTTGTCGGTATTACCTTGAATTACCGTCCAAGTGTCCTGATTCATCACATATTCGACAACTTCTTTCGGTTGTGGTCCTGCAAGTGCTAAATCTCCCAAACAAAAAACATGCTCACATTTTTGTGAAACTACATCTTTCATAACCGCTTCAAGTGCCAATGCGTTGGCATGTAAATCAGATAATACCGCAACTCTCATAGTTTTTACCCCTCTTTTCTTAATTGTGCTAAAATTATTTTATGATAAAAAGAAGAAAATCTAAAGAAATTACTATAGGAAATGTAAAAATCGGTAATAATAACCCGATTTCGGTTCAGTCAATGTGTAACACCGATACTCGTGATGTTGAGCAAACTTCAAGACAAATCCGAGAGCTTGCGGAGGCTGGTTGTGAATTGGTAAGACTTGCCGTGTTAAATTCTGATGCGGCGGATGCGATAAAGCCTTTGGTTAAACTTTCGCCCGTTCCGTTGATTGCGGATATTCATTTTGATTACAAATTGGCTATTCAATGTATAAATAACGGGATTTCCGCATTGGGATTGAATCCCGGTAATATCGGTTCTCGTGAAAAAGTTGAAGCGGTTGTAAAACTTGCAAAACAACAAAAAATTCCGATAAGAATCGGAGTTAATGCAGGGTCATTAGAAAAAGATTTGAAGGCTTTGGAAGTTCCATTGGCTGACAAAATGGTAAAAAGTGCGTTGGGGCATGTGAAAATTTTAGAGGATTTGGATTTTGATATGATTAAAATTTCTCTAAAGTCTTCCGATGTTTTGACGACTATCGAGGCGTACGAAAAAATTGCTCAGGCGTGTGATTATCCTTTGCATTTGGGAATTACGGAAGCGGGAACTTTGAAAAACGGCTTGATAAAATCATCTGTCGGTATGGGAATAATTTTGGCAAAAGGTATTGGAGATACAATCAGAGTTTCACTTACCGATAATCCTGTTGAAGAAGTTTATGCAGGGTATGAAATTTTGAAAAGTTTGAAATTGCGTTCAAGAGGGGTGAATTTCATTTCCTGTCCGACTTGCGGAAGAACTCAAATTGATTTGATAAATCTTGCCAAAAGGGTTGAAGACAGGTTCAAAAACTTAAATTACCCGATAGAAATTGCCACAATGGGTTGTGTAGTGAATGGACCCGGGGAAGCCGAACATGCGGATTTCGGTATTGCGGGCGGTATTGGTGAAGGTTTGGTCTTCAAAAAAGGAAAAATTGTTGCAAAAGTGCCTGAAGAAGAGTTATTAAACAAACTGGAAGAGGTTATTAACAATTCCTTGAGCGAATATCAATAAAATTTCCCAAAAATCCTTCAAACAGTATATGACGAATTTATGTAAACAAATTATAATATTATTGCAATACTTGTAAAATAAAATTATAATCTAATAAAAAGAGGTGGCTATGAAAAAATTATTACTAATTGCAGTAGTTGCAGCAATTCCTGTTATGGCACATGCGGCTATTTCCGTTGACGAAATGACTAACCCGACAGCAGTTCAAAACAACGGATTTTCAAAACAAGTTGCTGAAACAATGACAATAAATAAAGCAAGAGCGAACAATCAGGAATATTACACACCTGATGAAGAAGCGTTCCAAAAGCAAAATAAATTTGTAAGATTCTGGAGAAAACTTTATGTATATACAGATCCGGCAGCCGAAGATTATTCATACTATCATCACAATGTTGAAACGGTGCCGTCTTACAAAGATTTCTAGAGCGATTTTTACGGTTATTGGTGCATTTCTTTTATGTACCAATAACTGTTCTAATGCGGTTGAATTTGGTACTATTAAATACAACGATGCGATAATTGATTATTCGACATTAGATAAGCAGGCTGTTTCAGAGCGTGCTGATTATTATTTTAATAAGGCTCTAAAATCCAAAGATAAAAAAGAAAAACAAGATTTGTTGGAGCGTGCGAGCGGTGAATACTTTATCCTGACTCGTATTGACCCCGAAAATATAAATTATCTTGTACAGATGGGGCGGATTTACGACATAGAAAATGAGAATAAATTTGCAAAAGGATATTTTTACAATGCGTTAATGCTTGACAGAAGCAATCCTAAAACAAATTTTTATCTCGGTGAGTATTATTACAGACGAAATTTATACACAAGGGCATTATATTTTTATGATGTAGCCTTAGATAACGGATATCGTGAAAATTACGAAATGCTGGTCAAAATGGCTGTAATGTACGAAAAACTCGGGGATTTGCTCAGAGCCAACCAATATTATAAAAAAGCGTATATTTTAAACCCGTCAAACTCAAAAATTTCCTCAAAAATTAAAGAATTAGAGAGTGTAAAATATAAAAATACAGGCTATTATAGAAGGACTAAGGGAAAATTTTAATGAAAAAATCATATTTAATATTTTTAATCATATCATTATTACTTCTCCCAAATTATGCCTTTTCAGACGACATAATGCTGATTGATGAAGATGACACTCAGGAAGAACAACTTATACAAGAACCGACATTAAAGGCGTTTTCACCATTAACTTTCAGCGGTAACGAAGCAATATTTAAACAAAATTCAACAAGAATAACGACAATAGACCCTGCCTCAACGGTTAATTTATTCCCCGGCGGACGTGGGGCAAATCAGTTGATTGTTTATACTCCGAAATACGGTGTGCATACGGGAACAAACGAGTTCGGAACGGAAGCCATTGTTGAAGATAATGTGGTAACTTCTATCAGCGGTGCGGATTCGGTTATTCCGCAAAACGGTATTGTAATCAGTGGGCACGGGGTTGCTAAAAACTGGATTACTCAAAATATTTCTGTAGGTTCAAAGGTTTATGTAAACGAGGAAACAAGAACATTAACCGTTTATACTACTTCGGAAAGTTATACTTACGAAGCAAAAGTAAAAATTGCGGAAGCTCAATCTATGATGAACTTCTACAAATCTCGTTTTCCGGGATATAATTCAAATTTGCCTAACAGTTATATTCAAACCGCACAAAATTATTTGACTATTGCACAAAACGAAAATCAAAACGGTGCAGTTTTGAAACAATATGCTCAAGAAGCGATTGATGCGGCAAATATGGCAATAAAAACCTCTTTACCTTATATTAAAAACGAGCTCAAAGGAACTTGGATTAGACCTGTCGAAACTTCTCGTGAGCAAATTATTGCAACGCTTGACAAAATCAAGGCTGACGGGTTTAACAGTATTTTCTTGGAAACTTATTTTCACGGAAAAACCATTTTCCCAAGCAGTGTTATGAATAAGTATGGCTTTACCGTACAAAATGAGATTTTTTCAGGCTTTGACCCGTTGGAAGCGTGGATAACCGAAGCACATAAAAGAGGAATTAAAGTTCATATTTGGTTCCAAACTTTTTATGTCGGTAACAAGGCACCGAGCAGTGAACCTTCAAGCATTTTGGCTATTCGTCCCGATTGGGGAAATAAGTTGAAAAAAGATGCAGATTCTCAAACTTATTCAAAATCCGTATCAGAACATAACGGGTATTTTATAGACCCTGCAAATCCTGAAGTTCAGGAATTTTTGCTGGAATTGCTCGATGAAATAATTGTGACATACAAACCTGACGGAATAAATTTGGATTATATCAGATATCCGAGTGCTAAAACGAACAATGATATGAATTCGTGGGGCTTTTCGGCTTATGCTCGTGAAGATTTTAAACAACTTTACGGTGAAGACCCTGTAGATTTAACCACGGCAGATGCTCAATGGTATGATTGGAATTTGTACAGAAGACAAAAAGTTACCGATTTTGTTCAAAAAGCGGGCGAATTATGCAGAAAACGCCACACCTATATCAGCACGGTAATTTTCCCTGATATTGCATCGGCACTTTCGACAAAACAACAGGATTGGACAAGTTGGTCAACTAATGATTATGTTGACGGGTTCACCCCGCTATTTTTGACTTACGACCCTAAAATGTTAGCATCTATGATGTACGATGTTGCAAGGGTAAAATCTTATAAAACAGACCTTTATGCGGGTGTGTTCGTAACCTTTATGGGTGGTGCTCCTGAGGATTTGGTTCGTCAAATTTATCAGGCAAGATTGATGAACGCAAGCGGTGTAATTTTATTTGACTATGCTCATACAACCCCTGTTTATACTTCAACATTAATGGCAGGTGCGTTTAATGAGAATGTTTCAAATAATAACTACATAGCAAACCAACAAAGCAAAAAAAAAAGATGGTGGAAGAAGACGAAGAAATAATAAGAATGGGCATAAGCAACATAAGACTAAGAAATAACCCGTCACAAAATATTTACGGTCAACAAGTTTCATCAGCACCCGTAAAAGTCGAAACAAGAAAAGGGCTTTGGCGATTTAGTAAAAATTAATATTATATTTACAAGCTATTTTGCTTTTACTATAATTTTAGCAGTTATTAGAGTGAGAAGGACGAAATATGAGTATATATTTATTGGAAGTTGGAACAGAAGAATTACCTTACAAGTTTATTCCGCAAGCGATTGACCAGTTGCACAACGGATTTAAGACTTTTTTGAACGATAACAAAGTTAAATTCGGTGATATAAAAGTTTATGCGACACCGAGAAGACTTGCCGTAATTATTGACGG
The DNA here is from genome assembly GCA_963654845.1 of Acutalibacteraceae bacterium. Taxonomy (GTDB): domain Bacteria; phylum Cyanobacteriota; class Vampirovibrionia; order Gastranaerophilales; family Gastranaerophilaceae; genus Zag111. The sequence continues at coordinate 8,812 of CAVKDD010000032.1, forward strand.
TTTGGAAGACAAAACCGCAGATGAAGAAAAAATCGTTAAAGGACCTGTTAAAAACGTTGCACTTGATGCTGACGGTAATTTGACAAAAGCTGGCGAAGGTTTTGCAAGAAAAAATAATTTAACAAAAGACGATTTGTATGTTCAGGACAATTATTTGTATGCAAAAATCTTAGTAAAAGGTAAATCTATTGCCGATTTGTTGCAAGATAACGTTCCGTCAATATTTATGAAGCTTCAAGGTTCTCACTTTATGAGATGGGGCTATAACGAGGAAAAATTCTCAAGACCTATCAAATGGATTGTTTCAATTTTGGATGACAAAGAAGTTAAAATTAAAATTATTGATAAAGAATCTTCAATCTATTCAAGAGGGCACAGATTCTCAGAACAAAAAGTTTTGATTGACAATCCTAAAAATTATCTTGAAATTATGCGTAAGGTTTATGTAATTGCAGACCAAGACGAACGTAAACAAATTATCGTTAAGAAAGCGGAAGAAGTGGCTCAAACCGTAGGTGCAAAACCTTATTACACTGATGATTTATTAGATGAAGTTACCTTTATTACCGAATATCCTGTTCCTGCAATTTGTGAATTTGACCCGAGATATTTGGATATCCCGGAAGAAGTTACAGTTACCGTTATGGCG
>CAVKDD010000033.1:0-9236 GCA_963654845.1 Acutalibacteraceae bacterium
TGATAAATTTTTATTAAACCTAAAACCAATTTTTTCATCACAAACTACCCTTTTACTCAGCCATATAAGCATCACCGATTGAATCAATCGCTTCAACCTTGATATCCGTAATCAATTCGGAATAAGAAATTACGACAACGGTCGGAATATGACGTTCCAACAACTGATACAACGGTAATCTGATTCTCGGAGAACACAAAATAACAGGTTGTCTGCCGCAAGTTTGGTGAGCCCTCAACAAAGTTGTAGCAGTAGTTTCAATCAATTCTTGAACCTGCATCGGGTTAAGTAAAAACATTGTCCCCAGCTCTGTTCTTTGGCAACTGTCGTCCAAAATTTTTTCCCAATCAGGTGACAACGTCAACGCATACAAAACTTTATCATCCTGAACGTTCGCCAAGCAAATCTGACGACCTAAAGCCGCTCTCAAACGTTCCGACAAAATATCAGGCTCTTTTGAAAATCTTGCGTAATCACAAAGTCGTTCAAACACAAATATAATATCCTTGATTGAAACTTTTTCTCTAATCAAGTTTACAAAAATCTTTCTCAAGTCACTTGTTGAAATAATAGTCGGAACAAGGTCATTAACAAGCGTAGGGTCTTGAGAACGCACAAGTTCCATAAGTTTTAACACGTCAGTTTTTGTCATAACTTCATCAACGTGTTTTCTTACGCATTCTTGCAAATGAGTAACGATTACGTCTGTCGCATCGACCGCAGTAACAAGTCTTGCCGCCTTCGCATCATCACCCGAAATCCAATATGCCTGAGTTTGATATGTCGGGTCAATACCGATAATCGCATCCTCAGGAACTTCTTTCTTCATAGAATCCCACTGATCGGCAATTACCATGAATTTTCCCGGGTAAACATATCCTGTCGCAACAGTATTACCACGAATTGAAATCATATATTCATTCGCATCAAGTGCCGAAGAGTCCATAATTCTAATATTCGGCAAAATATAACCGAGTTCATCCGTAACCCTTTGACGTAAAGCGGCGATTTTGGCAAGCAACTGACCTTCCTGATCAGGGTCGGCAATAACAAGCAAATTAGAACCTACCTGCAAACTCAAAATATCAACACCCAAACGTTCATACATTCTGTTAGGGTTAACCAAATCCTGCATATTCTGTCTGACGTTTTCCAACTGTCCCAACTGTGATTGAACATCCGCATTTATCAAAACTTGGAAACCGAAAACGCCCAACGCAATAGCAAAAATAAAGAACGGCAAAGGCGGCAACCCCGTACCTTGCCAAAACCAAGTGTGACCTGTTACGCCAAGCAAGAGCAAGAACCCTGCGGCAAAGAACAACGCATAAGGTTTGCTTGTAATCTGAGAAGCAACGTCAGCACCCAAAGAAGGACTTGCGGCTGAAGCACGGGTCATAAAGATACCTGCTGCGATTGACATCAGCAAAGACGGAACCTGAGATGCCAAACCGTCACCGATTGTTAATACCGTATATTTTGAAACCGCATCACCGACCTGCATTTGGTTCATCAAACAACCTACGCACAACCCGCCGATAATGTTAATCAATACGATGATAATACCTGCGATAGTATCACCTTTTACGAACTTCATAGCACCATCCATTGAACCCATCAGACTTGATTCTCTTGATAAGTCTTCACGTTTTTGTGTCGCTTCTTCAGGTGATATCAACCCTGCGTTAAAGTCCGCATCAATGGTCATCTGTTTACCTGGCATAGCATCCAATGCGAAACGTGCGGATACTTCGGCGATACGTTCGGCACCTTTCGTAATTACCATGAATTGTACAACCGTAATAATAAGGAAAATTACACCGCCGACAATCATATTACCGCCTGTTACGAACTCACCGAATGCGTGAATTACCTCGCCAGCTTCCCCTTTTGACAAAATCAAACGGGTTGAGGCAATGGACAATACCAAGCGGAACATTGTACCAACCAAGATAATTGACGGAAATGAGGATAATTCCAAAGTTCGTTGAACATACAAGGCGAACATTAAAAGTACGATACCGAGTGTAATATTCAAACAAATACAAACATTGATAACCCAGTTCGGAAGTTCGCAAAGCAGGATAACTAATAGGAACAGCACAAATAGTGCCATTGCTATTTCACTTAATACATTTCTGTTTCCTCCTGCCGGTGCTGCCATTATAGTTCTTTCAATACCTCACTGATTATTGATAATTGAGATTCTATCGTTGCATCAATAACTCCGTTTGCCGTAGTCAAAATGCAACCGCCTTCCATAATCGTTTCATCTGGAATTATTGAAACAGTTGCTTCAAATCCTTTTGATGAAATAATTTCGGGAACCTCTTGTTTTAACATTGCACATTGTGCCGGATTAACCTTCAAGGTAATCTTTTTTTCCTCTTTTGATAATCCGTTCATAATATCTTTTATGTTTTCCAAGATTATCGAAGAGTCTTCAACCGCTTCTTTTTTAATGATTTTTTTAGCAATTTCAAGACTGATTTCTAAAATATCAGGTGCAATAGAATCAAATACCGCCTGCTTTGCATTCAAGAAATTACCTATCGCATCTCGCAAATCGGCAATTTCGGATTCTGCGGCATTCAAGCCTTCCTGATAGCCTTCTTTTGCCGCCGCTTCTTTAATAGCCTTAGCTTCTTCTCTTGCTCTTGAAATTAAATTTCTGTCATCAATTCGTCTGAAACCACGCCGTCTGTCCCCTCTGCGGCGTTCTTGTCTTTGTTTGAAATCAATATTATCTAAATTAAATAAATCAATTTCTTCCTCTTGTTTTTGTGGGGTGGAAGTTTCGACAGCAGAAATTTCCTGAGCCTGTCCATTTGTATTTTCTTGCTCAGGTGACGTTACAACTTCTTCCTGTTGCTGTACTACCTCTTCCTCAACCGGTTCTTTTCGTTTCTTCTTAATAATCATGATTTAAGAATATTATACACCATTACACAAATGAGTGGCAACAATACTCGCAACCTTTGGCGGAATTTTATCGTAGTAATTACCCTCTAATGCGTTAAAGACAAGCCTTTTAACCCCTATACGTTCTGTTATCAGAATTGTATCTATTTCTTTACGAGAGTATTTTGTCGCAATTTTTCTTAACTTTAATACAACTTTATTTGGAGTTAAATCTGTCGCATTAGGAAGATTTGTTTTAATCTCCTGCAAGCACCTGAACGCATTTGCAGCCCCTACTCTTTGCGGCAGGTCAGGCATTTGCATAAATTTAATTACGGTTTGAGCATCGTCAGGTTCAAACTTATTCAAAATAGTTTGAACTTTATCCTGCTTCATTTTGTTAAACAACATTGCAACCGTTGCAAGTTTAAGAACTTTTGAATCAACTTTAGGAAACTGAGCGGCAACGGGGTCACCTGCGGCACCTGTCTGTTGTTGAGGCATATCTTGCGGTGTTCCGCCTGCTTGTTGTTGAGCGGCGGCTTGTTGTTCCTGTTGCATCTCTTGAGCCATTCTGTCCATATTTGACTGAGAGGCGGCAAATTCCATCAAACCTTCGTCAATCGCACCTTTATCTTTCAATTCGGTAATTGCTTCAACGTAAGTTTTCTTAACGTGGTGTTCAATAAGCTCCAAAATCTTATCTTGCGGAAGTCCTTGAGAGAAGGTTTGTTTTGCAATTTCAAAAATTGTATATGCAATTTTTTGCATAATCGGGTCCCAATACTGTTGAGGAATTCCCGAACGAATAACGTCAACAGATTTGTGGAACGACCATTCAGCAATAATTTGAGTAATCAAAACGGATTGTTCGGCATCAAAATGGAGATTTTCATCTTCAGCTAAGGCTTTACCCGACAGCATTGAAAAGTTGCCCAAAGTATTAACGACATATTGTTTTTGGAAGTCGTTAAAATCTTGAGGCACCATCTCTTGAGCCTGTTGGGCAAGATTTTGGGCAAAACTTTGATAATCAAAATCCTTTGTAGCCATTACTTAAAATTATCCTTCTCTTTTTGTACCTTCTTCAATCCAACTCTTAATCTTATCCGCAGCATCTTCGGTTATTTCACCTGACAATCTGTCTAACGAATCTATCAACTGATTTTCATCAAATTGCGGAATTGAAACTACTTGACGTTGTTGTGATTGATTTATCAAATCTTGTGCAAGTTGAGATTGCCTTTGGGTTAATTGACTTGCTCTTGAATTGATATCATTAAGTTGTTTTTCTTGTTCCAACGCTCTTTGACGTAAGTTTTCAACCTCGACCTCATTTTCTTCCCTGATACGTTTAACTTTTGATGAAATCGCAGAGAAAATAATTACCAAACCGAAACCTGTCAAAAGAAGTGCCAACCACCAAGGATTACCCGTTTTGTCAGGAGTTGGTGTAGTTTGTTGTCTGTCAGGTGTCAAATACGGGTCACTACCTTGAGTAAACGCAATAGAAACATTAGCGGCAGTAACTTTCGGACTTGCGGCACGGGCGATTAAGTCTTTCAATTCTTCCAAAGTTGTATCAGAAGGCAAATTGTTTCTGTCTAACGTTACTGCAATGGAAATATCTTCAACCACTCCGGGTCTTATATATTCGTTTGTTTGAGTTTTGGTTACACCGTATTGTGTTTCGGTTGCCTGTCTTGAGTAAGTTCTGTTTTGGCTTGAATCCGCAGCACCGGTAGGTAAACCGTTCGGCAAATATGTGCTGACCGCATTCACACCTTTTGATTGGTCTTTTGTTTCATCACCCAAACCTTCTTTGAAAGATTGTTCTGAAACAGATGCTTTTTTCTCAGGGTCATATTCGATTGAGAATTTTTCAACAGGAGCCTGTCTTAAAAACGTGCTGACTGTTGCAACATAATTTCCGGGACCTACAAGTCTATCCAACTGTTTGGAAATCTTTTGTTGCATATATTTGTCGTTTTCTTCCAACTTTTGGAGCATTTCGTCTTCTGCATCCATAACACTGTGGTAAGTGTTACCGTTTGTATCGGTAATCGCAATATTTTCAGCCTTCAACCCCGAAACACTGCCCAATAACAAGTTTGTAATCGCTTTGATTTTCATTTGGTCCAACTTTTCACCTGTCGGAATTACCAGCTGAACAGTTGCAGTTCTAGGTTTGTCTTCGTTATCCCACATGGTGGAAGATTCAGGGATAGAAATGAATACCGTTGCATTTTCAACGTTACCGATACGTTTGATAAGTCTTGCGAGTTCTCCGTTCATTGCTCTTGCAAGACGAATTCTTTTATCCTCTTTTGTTGAAGTGAAATCACCTTTATCAAAAATTTCAAGTCCGACATTTTGGTCAACCAAACCGCTTTGAACAATCGCAATCAAGGCATTATCTCTATCCGTTACGGTACATTTTTTAGTTAAAGTAGAACAGTTTTTTGCATTCAAAGTCAATTTTGATTTTGTACCGTCAAGTTGACGTTCAACAGTGATACCTTGTCTTGCCAACAAAGCTTGAATTTCAATCGCTTTTCCCAAATTATCCGTTGTCAACAAGTCAACGTTTGATTGAAGCTTTGTATCACCAACGGTTTTTGCGTTGTTATCGGCATTTTTTCCGCCACCACTGTTTGCCGCAATCGCAACAATAATAATGACCAGCAAAAGCAGACCGACAACACCGCCGATAATACCATATAATAAAGGTTTATTTTCTAATATTTTGTTAAAATCCATTTCCGTCCCACTGTCTGAATATTTTTATATTTTGTACAAAATTTGAAAGCTAAAATTATACAGAAATCTGTGAAATTCTGTCATAAGCGTTGATAACTTTACCCACCATTTGAGTAGCAACGTTTACCGCAATTTCAGACTTTGACATTGCCGTCATAACATCGTGGATATCAACGTTTTTATTCCCTGACATAACATCCTTCATCAAGTTATCGGGAGCATTCATTTCCGTATTCAAATCTTCAACAAGCCCTGAAAAAACTTGTTTAAAATTCTGTGTTTCAGGAGCTTCAACACTTTCCATTCTCACAAGATTTCTGTTATTAAACCCTGTGTCAAATTTCGTGTGCTGGATTCTGCTTGCCAAATCATACTTTGGAAAATAACTGTTCTGCATAATACTACCTTTCTATCTTATATTACATTATTATAATGTTTTATTTCAACTTTTAGAGCAAAAAATCAACTAAAAGTATGATTATTTCTAGCTTATATTTAATAATAAAGTAATAAAAAGCAAATTATGCAAAAAATATTTTAGCGTTGATTTTCGAGTTCTTGTCTTATATCCTCAACAGAAACTCTTACAATCGGAGAATTTTCATCCTTTTTCAAAACACAATGCTTTATCCCTGATTGAACAATAAATCTTTTACAAAGAATACAAATAAAATTATGTCCCCAAATGTAAATCGTTGCATCTTTACATCTGTCCTGACCCGCTTGAATTATTGCATTTTGCTCGGCGTGAATAGAACGACAGGTTTCATATTTTGTACCTGATGCAATATTATTTTTTATTCGGTAACATTCCCCTCTGTCGTAACAGGATTCAACCTTTGATGGAGTTCCGTTGTACCCCGTTGCTTTGATTTTTTTATCCTCTCCGACAATAACCGCACCAACTTGAGCCCTTATGCAATTTGAACGGGAAGCACAAGTTTTTGCCATATCTAAAAAATATTCGTCCCACGATTTAATTCCCATAGGTCAATCCTTTTTTGTATTAATATCTGTTATTTCTGATACCTGTATTTATTATACAAATATTGTATTTATCGGCAAGTTTTACAATCTTGTCGCTTTTTTCGGAATCTCCGGCTTCAATAATAAGTCCGACTCTGCCTTGAATTGCAGCATTGATAACTTCTTCCTGCTCAATCACACCGTCAACCGCCAAAACTGACTCTTTACTGCTTTCACAAGAAATATCCATAGCATTTTCCGCCGCATCCGCCAAGTTCTTTTCACCTTGAACAATCGCTCTTGTTGCCAAATCTTTAACAACTACCGCAACTTTACTCTTTGAATATTTTGCGATTTTCCAAGCAAAAATAGCATCTTCCGCCAACTGTTGAGTAGGTTTAACTTTTCCCGCAACTTTAAACGAAGATTTTGTCAATTTGCTTGTATTTTGTTCCTGAATCAAATACCCAAACGGAGTAACTTTTATGTCTTTTGTGTTAAATCCTAAAAGCTCTTGCAACGGACTTTTAATTTTTATCACATGAAGTCCCGTGCATTTAATCAAATAATCCAGTGCAACTTTGTCATAAGACGGAGCAAGGACATTACGAACCTTCATCGCTTTAAGTTGCAATGCAATATCATTTGTAACCTCTTTACTGAAACAAACAGTTCCGCCTGCGACGGAGACAGGGTCATTTTCTAAGATTTTTTCAAACGCAACATCAGAAGAACTGCCCAACGCAACTGCACATAATTTTGCTTCATTAGATAAAGAACAGGCACTTACGTCAAAAAATTCCGCCAAAACCTCGACAGCCTTTGTCATATTCAAAAAGTCCAAATATTCCAAATCGTCATTTTCACCCATAATTTCATAATCCAAACCGTCCGGAACAGGTGAAATCACTGCCGGTTGGTGAATATTCTCACCGTAAGATAAATCTTTAAATTCATTTATTTCAATAGTTTCCATAATAATCCCCGCTATTTTCAAGTTAGAGTTTAGCACGAAGAAAACCGCCTATCAAGTTCATAATTCGTAAACTATTTGATTGAAATTTTCAAATTATTCTTGATAAATTAGCATGTTTTTAATATAATCTAGGTGATTTAAAGTTTATAATGAGGAAAAGATGGCTATAGAAAATATGAATGACGGAGTTGGAAAAAAGATAGTTGAAGCATTAAAAATGCAAAACGCAGACCACGCTTCAGCTGATGTTGTTATCAGCGAAGACCCGCAAGAAGTTGAAACAGAAGACTTGCAAGAAGAACAAAATGTTCCGCAAACTGAAGATTACACCGTTGAAAATTATTCAACTATTGATGACACTATGTTTTCGGATTCTCAAAGCTTCAGTGAGCCGACAATGCCGAATTTGCAAACTTCTATCCAACCGACAGAAAGACAAATGCAAATCAAATCTCAACTTCAATTCCAAGCAGCAACACAAAACTCTGCTCCTCAATCTTTCATAGACAATGCTTTTAATCAAAGCCTTAATCAAAATTTGGGTTCCTCTTACGTTCAAACCCAAGACGATTTTGAATACCCTGCCAATGTTTCGGTTTTGAAACAACTTATCGCAAAATTACCTGCGGGCGTTTCAAAACAAACAGGTGCATTAATTATTAAACAAACAATGGAAGCTCTCGGTATTTCTATGGGAAGCGTTTTGCAAGAGGCGAAACAAGTTCAGGAAACACTTACCCAAAACTCAAAAGAATGCCAAAACAGTATTGTTGAATACCGCAAACAAATCGGTATTTTGGAAGCAAAAGCACAAAATTATCAAAGACAAGCTGCCGTAATGAACGATATCATTAACTTATTCATTCAAACCCGCTAGTAATTTCTAAGCGGCTTTATAAGAGAATAAGTTTTCAGCGTTGCTCTTTATCATTTCATCACAAGATTTGATTTCAGATTCGTATTCACTGATTTGAAGTTCAAGCGTTCCTTTCTGTTGAGTCAATTTGTCTTCTAACGCCTTCATTTCATACTGTCGTTGCTGCAAAAGTTTTGCAATCTTTGAATCAGCTTTATAATCCGTACCAACCTGTATCAAGTTGTTTGCAGCTTTTTGAGCCCCCGCAATAGATTGTGCAATAAGCATAAGCTTCCAGGAAGCGTTCGATTTCTGCTGTATCAAAAACTTTTTCCTAATTAAACCTATTAGTAAACCCATGTTTCGCCTTCTACCTTTTTTGATCTAGATTTGTACCTTGCAAGAAACTGTGTTGGCTGTTTTCGGCTATCAACTGTTCCATTTTGTTCAGTTGATGTCTGTGATAGTTCAATCTGTATTGAGCCATTTTCAGTTTCTTTTTAATCGTCAAAAAATCTTTAATTCCTTCTATCATTGAATTGAACAGAGCCTGTATCGGATTTGTTCTGATGATGTAGTTTTTTGCATACATCAGGAATTCTGCGATTCTTTTCAGATATAGTTCTAGAGTTTCTCGAAACATTTTAATTCCTTACACTTTAGACCTACATGTATTTAAAAACATTTTTTCTCGGAGTATTGCTAAATTTCACCAAAGAACGTAACATTTCTTTACATAGGTCTGAGGTTCTCTCTTTATATTATACGGTCAAATTC
>CAVKDD010000034.1:0-9117 GCA_963654845.1 Acutalibacteraceae bacterium
CGAGCAGAGTGCGTAACGAAGTGAAGGCACATTTAATGCGAGTGCGGTGATTCAGAATCTCTTTAATAATCAAAATAATACAAAGAGTTAAGTCTTTAAAAACTCTTGTTAAACCTTGCTATGAAGAGACCCTGAAACCAGTTCAGGGTCTCTTCTTTGTAGGATTATTTCTTTTTATAGGCACGGTTTTTTGTTCAAAATAAGCTCTAAAATTATCTTACAGGTTAGTTTTAATTCTTTGTTTTTATGATATTCTTAACTTATGTATCAGAGAGTCTTTAGGGTTATATTTATTGTAGTCATTGTGGCACTTTTGGGGAAGGCGTGTCTTGTAAAAGACCTTCCGAGTGTTGATGATAAAGTAAAAGTCAGCACAAATAGACCGCTTGCGTTTACTTACCCTGAACCTGTAAATAAGACTATTGGCGGAATTGATTATTTGCAATCCACCGCACCTGTCGGGAATTTTGGCGGAGAATTTATCGCCTCGACTATCGGTCAAGGTCCGAAAACTTTTAATCCGTTCAACTGCAAAGATAACATTTCGCAAACTATGGCGGGTGTTATGTATGACGGATTGCTTACGTCTGACCCGATTTCAGGGCAACCGACACCAAAACTTGCAAAATCTTTTGAAATCTTACCTGACGGAAAAACTTATATAGTTAAACTTCGTCACGGCATAACTTGGTCTGACGGCAAGCCGATAACGGCAGATGATGTTGTTTTTACTTGGCGTGATATAATTCTTGCGGGGCTTGGCGATACCTCAACTCGTGATTCTATGGTAATTGACGGGGAATTACCGACCGTAAGAAAAATAGATAATTATACGGTGGAATTTGTTACGCCAAAACCTTTTGCACCGTTTGTAAGATTGCTTTCGGCATCTATCGCACCAAAACATGTTTTTGCCGATGCCGTTAAAAAAGGCGGAACTTATTTTGAAGCCTTTTTATCGACTACCACAAAACCTAAAGATTTTGTTGTGTCTGGTGCGTTTAAGTTAAAAGAGTATATTCCCGCACAGCGTGTAGTTTTTGAGCGTAATCCGAATTATTATGAGATAAACACCAAAAATCAAAAACTTCCGTATTTGGACAAACTTGTTTATTTGATTGTCGGTGATTTGAACAACGAAGTTTTGAAGTTTGAGGCAAGAGAAATTGACGTAATCACTCTTCAAGGTTCTAAAGTTGCTCGTTACAAAGCCTTAGAACCGCATTCTGATTTTACTTTGTACAATCTTGGACCAACTACGGGTACGATGTATCTTTCAATGAATTTGAACGACAGAAAAGGCGAAAATAAAAAGTATTATGTCAATCCGATTAAGCAAAAATGGTTTCAGGATTTGAATTTCAGAACTGCCGTTGATTATGCGATTGACCGCAAAAATATGGTGTTTAATATTGCAAACGGAATCGGTGCTCCGCTTTTCACGCCCGAAAGTTTAAATTCAATATTTTTAAACAAAAATTTAAAGCCTTACGATAGAGATTTGAATAAGGCAAAAACATATTTGAAAAAATCAGGATTTTACACGGATAAAAAAGGTGCTTTGTACGATAAAGACGGTCACCGTGTGGAGTTTGACCTATACACAAATGCAGGTAATACCGAGCGTGAGGCGATAGGTGTAATGGTTAAACAGGATTTGGAAGACTTGGGAATGAAGGTTAATTTCAAACCTATTGAATTTAATTCGCTTGTTAATAAACTGGTCAGCACTTTTGACTGGGATATGGTGATAATGGGGCTTACGGGTTCTCCGCTTGAGCCGAACGGGGGCAAGAATGTTTGGCTGTCTGACGGACGACTTCACATGTTCAATATGAGAACTCCGCAAGAGGGCAAGGCTAATATTTTGTCGTGGGAAAAAGAACTTGATGAAATGTATATAAAAGGGGCTTTGGCAACAAAATTCTCGGAACGTAAAAAATATTACGACAGATACCAAGAGATTGTTTACCGTGAAAAACCAATGATATATATATATTCACCAATAATAATCACGGCAATAAGAGATAAGTTTAAAAATATTTATCCGTCACCGCTGAGCGGGGTTACATACAATATTGAAGAAATTTATATCGGGAAATAATTATGGAAACATTAAAATATATAGTAAAGCGAATACTTCAAACCATACCGTTACTGATAATTGTGTCATTTATCAGCTTCTTTATCATAAGGTTGTCACCTGTTGACCCGCTTGCGGAATTGAAGCTTAATCCTTCGATTTCCCCTGAAAACGTGCAAAAAGAACGTGTGCGTTTGGGACTTGATAAACCCGTAATTGTTCAGTACGGCAAATGGGCAATTTCATTTGTTAAGGGAGATTTGGGAGTAACTTCAAACGGTGAAAAAGTCAGTCAAAAATTGAAAGAAAGAATCCCGAATACTTTGCTTTTGACTTCTATTGTAATTGTGTTAACGTGGCTTGTCGGAGTTCCGTTGGGAATTTTGGCTGCCGTAAATTGGAAAACACCGTTTGACAGGTTGCTGACGGTTTTCACAAGTATCGGTATGGCTATTCCGTCTTTCTTCTTTGCCGTGTTATTGCTTATGTTTGCGGTAAAGACTGGCTGGTTTCCTATCGGTGGGCTGACTTCGCCAAATTTTGCCGAGATGAATTTCTTTGGTAAGTTTTTTGATATTTCTTCGCATTTGGTTTTGCCGGTGCTGGTTTTATTTACGATTTCTTTGGCTGGTTTGCAACGTCAAATGAGAGCAAATATGCTGGATGTTTTGGAAAGCGATTATGTAAAATTTGCAAGGGCTAAGGGCTTGTCAGAGTTTACCGTTGTTTATAAACACGCTTTAAGAAATGCAATAAATCCGATGATTACCTTGTTAGGGTTTGAGTTTGCGGGACTTTTGAGTGGTGCTGCGTTGACGGAATATGTCTTTAACTATCCGGGTCTTGGAACTTTGATTTTGGAAGCCGTTATGAAATCGGATATTAACCTTGTTATGGCATCGCTTATGATGGGTGCGATTATGCTTATTGTCGGTAATTTGATTGCGGATATTCTGCTTATTGTGACAGATCCGAGAATTAGGGTGAAATCATGATTAAAGATGTTTTAAAACAATTATGGAAGGATAAATTTGCAAGAGTTGCTTTGATAGTTCTCGGAGTGATTTATTTAATGCTGTTTTTTGCTGATTTTATTTCACCTTATACAAAGGATTTTTCTGACAGAACTATGGCTTATGTTCCGCCATCAAAGGTTTTCACGATTGATGAAAACGGTAAATTATCAAAGCCTTATACTTATAATTATGTTCGAGAATTTGATAATGATACTCTTGAAATAAAATATCGTTTAGATAGAAGCAAAAAACATTATATAAAATTCTTTTCAAACGGTGAACCTTATAAATTTTTAGGGTTAATTCCCGCAAAACTTCATTTGTTTACGACAGATAATTCAGGAAGAATTTATTTGCTCGGAACGGATATCAACGGACGAGATGTATTTTCAAGGCTGTTATTTGGCGGTAGAATTTCAATGACAATCGGATTTTTGGCGTTGTTTGTGTTGTTTCCTATCGGGTTGCTTTATGGCGGAATTTCGGGGTATTTCGGCGGAAAAGTCGATATGATAATGATGAGATTTGCTGAAGCGGTTATGTCAATTCCGAGTTTTTATTTGTTGATTATTTTAGCGTCAATTTTGCCGTCAGGAATGACGAGTACCCAACGATTTATGCTGATTGTCGTAATTCTTGCCTTGATTGGTTGGGCAGGATTTGCAAGAGTTGTGCGAGGTATGGTTTTGTCCGTCAAAAATCAGGAATATGTTTTGGCGGCACGTTCTATCGGGGCATCAAAATTCAGAATAATTACCAAACATATTTTGCCTCAAACCACAAGTTTTGTAATCGTTGCAATGACCTTGTCCGTACCGTCTTATATTTTGTCGGAATCGGGGTTGAGCTTCTTGGGGCTTGGTATTCAGCAACCTGATGCAAGTTGGGGTAATATGTTGAAAGAGGCACAGGAATTTACTAATATAATTTACCGTCCGTGGTTGTTGACTCCCGGTTTGTTGATTTTTGTATCGGTGTTGGCTTTTAATCTTATCGGTGATACTATTAGGGATATACTTGATCCGCAAAGTAAAGTCAGATAGTTTTTATTAGAGAAAAGAATAGGAAATAGGAAAAAGAAATGGACTCAACATTACAACATTTAATGAATATTATAAACGTTGATTATATCATAAGGGTTACGATTGCCGTTGTTTTCGGCTTTTGTATCGGTTTGGAACGTGAATTGACAAACAAATACGCAGGTTTAAGAACTCATATTTTGGTATGCTTGGGTGCTTGCGTGTTTACAATTCTTTCAATTTACGGTTTTCCGACCTTTGCTCCGGGGGATAACGTTGATTTAACTCAGGCTACTGGGATTCGTGATACCTCTCGTGTTGCGGCTCAAATCGTTACGGGTATCGGTTTTATCGGTGCAGGTACGGTGTTGAGAAACGGACCTATTGTCTTGGGGCTTACAACGGCGGCGACCTTGTGGATTGCCGCAAGTATCGGTATGGCATGCGGGGCAGGCATGTTTGAGATTGCTTTTGCGGGAACTTTGCTTGCTATTATTACTCTTGTTATGATTAGAGTTTTGGAGAAAAAATGTTTGCCAAACAGTACCAAAAGAACTAAAAGAGTAAAGATTTCGGTAGTTTGCGATAATGAACATATTGAAAAAATGCAGGATTTTATTATTGATAAATTTCAAGACATTTCGGGATTGACCAAAAAACAATTCAATGCGGAAGGTAATACTTCTAAAATCTCTTGTATTGCCGAGGTTTTGAACAAAAAATCAATCAAAGATTTATACAAAATGTTTGTAAATAAAGAAGGTGTTGAATCCGTATCGGTACAAGAAACTTTAGAGTGATAATAAACCTTAATAATTTCTTTACATACGGGTGTATTTGGGGTAGTATAAAGCCAAAAGTTAAGGGAGAAGTATTTTGAAATATAATAGAATTTTATTAAAAATAAGCGGTGAAGCGTTGTTAGGCAGTCAGCAATTCGGTATTGACCAAGAACCTGTTAAAATGATTGCAAATGAGATTAAAAAAGTGACCGAAGCAGGGGCTGAAGTTGCGGTAGTTGTTGGTGGCGGAAATATTTTCAGAGGCATGAAAAACAGTGCAAAACTTGGTATGGATCAAGCCTCAGGTGATTATGTCGGAATGCTTGCAACAGTAATGAATGCAATAGCGGTTCAAAGTGCGTTAAATCAAATAGGTGTGCCTTGCAGGGTTCAATCGGCAATTACTATGAATCAAATTGCAGAACCGTATATCAGACACCGTGCAATCAGACACTTGGAAAAAGGTCGTGTTGTGATATTTGCGGCAGGTACGGGAAATCCGTTCTTTACGACAGATACGGCAGCGGCTTTGAGAGCATCGGAAATTAACGCAGAAGCAATGTTAATGGCTAAAAACGGAGTTGACGGTGTTTACACGGATGACCCTGCGGTTAATAAAGAGGCTAAAAAATTAGACAATATCACTTATGACGATATCATTAAGAACGGTTTGAAAGTTATGGATACGGCAGCTTGTGCTTTGTGTAAGCAAAATAAAATTCCTATTGTCGTTTTTGACTTCAAAAAAGAAGACGGCATAAAAGATATTCTTGAAGGTAAAGAAATCGGAACATATATAAGTTAAACAGATATAAGAAAGAGGTAAAAAATGACAGAATCTTTAGAAGAATTATTTTTATTCGGCGAAGAAAAAATGGAGAAAGCCATTGCCCAACTTCAAAAAGAATTCGGAACAATCCGTTCGGGACGTGCTAATCCGGGTATTTTGGACAAGGTAATCGTTGAATATTACGGTGCTCCTACTCCGCTAAGACAAATGTCACAAGTTTCGGTTCAAGACGGTACAACTCTTGTAATCACTCCTTATGATAAATCCATCATGAAGGAAATCGAAAAAGCAATTATCAAGGCTGAAATCGGTATTACTCCAAACAGTGACGGTATTTGCATCAGATTGACTTTCCCGCCGTTGACTGAAGACAGACGCCGTGAAATTTCTAAAGATGTTAAAAAATTGGGTGAAGATGCTAAAGTTGCAATCAGAAATATCCGCCGTGATATGACTGATAACTTGAAAAAACTTGAAAAAAGCGAAAACTTACCTGAAGATATGGTAAAAGATAATCAAGATAAAATCCAAAAATTGACAGATAAATACACTGCAAATATTGATTCTGCAGTAGCAGTAAAAGAAAAAGAGGTTATGACTGTATAATGAATATTAACTTGGGCTTGAATAAAAATGCAGTAAGAATGTTGACAGGGTTCATTATGGGAACTTTTGTTATGCTCTCCATTATTTATGGTGGGGTGGCAATGCTTTTGATGCTGATTTTTATGGTGGTAATGGGTTCTAAAGAATATGTAAAAATCCTTAATCATAAAGGTTTTTATCCAAGCCTAAAAGTTATATATTTCACACAGGCAATACTTACGGCGGTTGTATTTTTCAAACGCTTTGACTTGGTTGCAATAACCTTGACCATTTGTGCAATGTGTTCTTTTATGTGGGTATTGTTCAAAGGTCGTCAACCATATATTGCAAACGTTGCAACGACCCTTTTGGGTATGGTTTATTGCGGTTGGTTCCCACTACATTTGATATTCTTGAGAGATTTGTCTTGTGCAAAATATGACTCAGGATTAGGTTTTGTAGTTTTGATGTTTACTGCAATTTTAATGACTGATGTCGGTTGTTACTATGTCGGAAGCAAATTCGGAAAACACAAATTGGCACCTGTAATCAGTCCGAATAAAACCATTGAAGGTTCTGTCGGCGGAGCGTTCTTTGCAGTTTTAGGCTCGTTGATGATATGGGCTTATATGGCATTTTTGTTGGGAATTGATATTCATTGGTATGTTGCGGTTGCGGCAGGCGTAATTTCTACAATCTTTGCTCAAATCGGTGATTTGTGTGAATCTTTAATCAAACGTGATGCGGGCGTTAAGGATTCCGGTACAAGTCTTCCGGGACATGGCGGATTTTTGGACAGAACGGACAGTTTTATTTTCACAATTCCGATGATGTATTATTTCTGCAAATGTTTTGTCTTCCATACCGAATGGATTAGCACGGTTGCTAATTTTGTGAAAGGCTTGTTTTAATGACTAAAACGGTTGCTGATATTTTCGGAATAGAAACGCTGACACTGGAAAATTACAAGTATGCCTTGACACATTCTTCGTTTACCAAAGAGCAAAATCAACCGCATACAATGTGTTATGAAAGACTGGAGTTTTTGGGCGATGCGGTTTTGAAGTTGACGATTTCGGATGTTTTGTTCAAATTGCACCCTGAAGCAACTGAAGGTGAGTTGTCAAAAATCAGAAGTATAATTGTTTCTGATAACACGTTGGCTCAAATTGCGAAGGCAAACGGGTTGCAAAAATTGATAATTTTGGCAAAACACGAAGAAAAACAAGGTTGTCGAAAACTCAATTCGATTTGTGCGTGTGCTTTTGAGGCTATTTTGGGTGCTTATTATTTAGACGGAAAATATAACGAACTGGAAGAATATATCCGCAAAACCTTTATGCCTTATATAAAAGATGTGGAAGAAAATTTTGCAAATTATAATGCTAAAGCGATTTTGCAGGAATACACTCAGAAAAAAGATAAAACAACTCCGAATTATCTTGTGTTATCAGAATCAGGACCTGAACATAGAAAAACTTTTGAGGTTCAACTGAGTTATAATGACGAGGTTTTGGCGGTAGAAAAAGGCTTTAGCAAAAAAGAAGCAGAGCAAAAATGTGCGTATTCTGCGTGTAAAAAATTAGGGATTATTTAGTTATGGGTAAAATTATTGTTTCACCGTCAATTTTGTCGGCTGATTTTGCAAATTTGGAACGTGATATAAAAAAGGTTGAAGATTGCGGAGCGGATTGGGTTCACGTTGATGTTATGGACGGGCATTTTGTACCGAATATTACTATCGGAATTCCTGTTGTGAAAGCGTTGAAACCTGTCACAAAGTTGCCGCTGGATGTGCATTTGATGATTGAAAATCCTGAAAAATATGTGGAACAGTTTGCCAAAGCGGGTGCCGATATTTTGACTTTTCACTATGAAGCGGTCAAAAAAGAAGATATTATCCCGTTGATAAATAAAATTAAATCTTTGGGCGTGAAGGTGGGAATTTCGATAAAACCTAAAACAGAACCAAAAGTTTTAGAGGAATTTTTGCCGTTGGTGGATTTAGTTTTAGTAATGACAGTAGAACCGGGGTTTGGCGGACAAAAATTTATGTCTGATTGTGCCGATAAAATCGAATATATTAAAAAATCCGCCAAAAACGATTTAATTATACAGGTTGACGGCGGAATTAACGCTCAAACAGGTAAAATTTGTACGCAAAAAGGTGCAACTTCTCTTGTTGCGGGAAGTTATATTTATGGGGCTGCTGATATAAAAGCCGCTATTGAGTCTTTGAAAAATTAAGTGTTCGCTTCGACTTCACCTTTGCGAAGTTTGCGTTTTAGCAATTCATCAAGATTACCGCTTGCGATTTTTTCTTCTTTTTTCTCAACGTCTGTTTTCTTATCGTCAGACATATTTTCGTTGTCTTTTTCTTTTTGAGCAAGTTCTTTTTCGGCTTTTGTATCTTGAGTTTCTGTCGTTGCCGCTTTTTGAGCTTGATTGTCCGTAGCGTTTTGAGCGGTGGTTTCTTGTGTATTGTTCTTGTCTTTATTATCTTGTTTTTCTTGCGGAATATCAGCCGTACTTACACCCGTTACGTCTTGAATTGTTTGTTCGTGGTCTTTTACTGTGTTGATGTTTGTTGTGTTCTTTTCTGAAATTGCTGTTGATGTGTCTTGAACTTTTGAACCTGCATTTGTTGCAGTTGTACCTGCGGCGATGTCCTTAAATCCTAATGCACTTCGCCAAAACATGTATCTTGACAGAATTTCTTTTCCGATATCAATGGTTTCAGTTCCGATTGCCTGTCCTGATTGACCGATAGGTAATCCTGTTTCAATTTGCGGTTGATATTCGTTTAAATCCGAATCGTAACCCATTGCGGTTGTTTGTC
>CAVKDD010000035.1:0-9094 GCA_963654845.1 Acutalibacteraceae bacterium
TTAAGAGGTATTTATGGAAAATTTAAAGTCTAAACTCGGACAACGGATTAAATATTTGAGAAAATCGCAAAATATTACGCAAGAAAAACTTGCGGAACTGATAAATATGGATATTACGAGTTTGAGCAAGATTGAAACAGGCAGAAATTATCCGCAACCTGATACCTTAGAAAAAATTTCAAATGCTTTGGGGGTTGAAGTTTTTAATTTATTTACCTTTGCCGAAAATTTGAGTGCAAAAGATTATTTTGACGGCATAAATAAAAATCTTCAAATTTTGAAAGATAACGAAGAAAAGATGAAATTGCTTTACAAAATTACCTTAGACTTAATCTGATTAGACTACTTGTAATGCACAATCAGACGATGTTTTATTGTTTTCCTTTTTGTTAACTTTTATTGGTTCTAAATTTTGAACCGTATCAAAAAGGAGATAATTATGAGTTTTAATGCGTTGGCGGAGAAGGGTATTCCGCTTGAAAAACAACTGCGAACTTGGCACGATATCGTAAAACGTCCGTACAACAGAACTGATGTTGATTGTTATACCAGAACACGCCAAATTTTGATGAACGGAATTGAGGTTGAGGCGTGGAATTTTAAGCATCATTTTGCAAGAACTTGTCATGATATTGAGTTAAAACGCACATTGGCAAGGATTCGCAGAATAGAAGATATGCAGCAAACTACGGTAAATTGGCTTGCACCTGCCAATCAATCAGTACTTGATACAACCTTAGGTTATGAACAGGTGGCGGTGGATTTAACGGCTTGGCTTTCTCAAAATGAGCCTGACGATTATGTTAAGGAAACTTTTGATTTCGGGTTATTAGAAGATTTTGACCACCTGTATCGTTATAGCCAATGGGCATATTTGACGGAAGGAACAAATCCTAATTTGATTTTGCAAGACAAAACAGACGTTGTTTTGGGTCGTCCGACACAAAATCATCACAACTGCAACGGGGCAAGGGTTAGAAAACCTTACGACAAAGCTACAACTTCACCGATTACAAAGGTTAATATTTTGACTTTACTTTCAGGTGAACAACAAACACACAATTATTATGCCGAACACGGCTTTATGTACGGCAATGACGATTTAAGACGAACTTATGCTGAAATTTGTGATGTTGAAGAAGAGCATGTCACAATGTACGAATCGCTCATCGACCCGACTGAGTCAATGTTTGAAAAACTTTTGCTTCACGAATTTACGGAAGTTTGCAATTACTATAACTGCTACAAAGACGAAACTAATCCGAGAATAAAACAAATTTGGGAAGAATTTACCCAAATGGAACTCGGACATTTGCAAATTGCTGCGGAATTGTTTAAAGAACACGAACGCCGAGAGCCTGAAGAGGTTATCGGGGAAGAAATCGTTTTACCTTGTCATTTTGAAAGTCAAAAAGATTATGTTACCGATATTTTGACAAACGAAATTGACAAACGTTTGGACGGCAGTTTTGAAATGAGTTATTCAAATCTTGAAGATTTGCCAGATGATTGGGTAAGTTATGAGGTTCAAAGAGAAGTCGGCAAGGACGGAGCTCCGACAGAACAGGTTATTCAAAATATAAAAACCTCTTTGGGCAGGGAAATTACAACAGCAAATAAAAAACTTGTCGAAAAACAGCCTGAACTTCTTTCAATCGGTTTAGAGCCAATCGCACAGGCTCCAAATACCGTGACGGTCGAAGATTATGAAGAAATGACAGAACTCGGGTCTGTAAAATTTTGCGAAGATAACGACAAAAAATAAGTAAGAAATAATGGTGAACTCCTAAAACTCGGACTAAATTTGTTCGAGTTTGGGTTTACCGTTTTCTTTTGTTGGTGGAATTTATTATGCGAAGGTTAAACTATGACAAATTATGTGAATAAATTATTAAAAGCACTCGGGCAAACAACAGAATTGCATAAGGACGAATGGGCATTAGAACACGTTTTTACTTCTGTCAACAAAAAATGGATAGGGCGAATTTTGCCGTCAGAATTGTTGACAAGGAGTGTTAAACAGTCGGTTGAAGCTCTTGTTACCCTTAGCGAAGGTTCTGTTTTTTATTCAAAATTTCCCGATGAAATTTTGACACCCGATTATGGTGACAAGTGGGGTAAAAATGCAAATTATATCGAAATAAATAATCGTGCGATTGCAGAAATGGACGGTAACAGAACAAAAAACGGAATTTTGAGTGCGATTAAACTTCTTCCCGCTATTCCGCCGTCAGCAAAGAGTTGGGCAAATTGTGTCATTTTATCTCAAATTTTCCCGAATATCTACGGGGACGGTTACAACAAGGGCAATGAAGAAAATTCAATTTACGGGATAAAACTGAATGCGGGATTTAGCGAAAATATAATCTGTTCGGGGATTGAAATGTCGGGGCTTGAACAATTCTGTGCGTTTAATGATTTGGCACATTTTCACGGGTTAAAAACAGGGTTTAGAACAGTGATTTCCGCAGACCAAATAAAAGTTGTCCACTCAAACGGCAGTGAAGAGATTTTCAACTGGAAAAATCCGACACATCAAGAGATGTTTATAAATGAGCATGTAAAACTGATAAATACGGGATTTGAGGCGATTTTTATAGATTCCGCAAAACATATCGGTGGGTATGATATGTCAAATTATACGGGAGTCGGAGCGTTGCCCGAGTATTCGCAAATGCAGTATATTTTGAATGAAATTCGTTCTCGGACGGGTTCTGTGTCGCTAAGTTTTGCGGGTGAAAAAAGTACGGAAGATTTTGAACGCTACAAAAATCTCGGACTTACGACAGGTACGGCTTTTATCCACCCTGACAATTATGACAATGTAAAATATTGGTCTAAAAAGTTAAAATATGAAACCGATTATATCCCGGGTGTTGAAGTTTCAAATGACAACGATATGGGCGGACGTACTTATGAAGAACGGTTAAATCGTATAAATTCAATACTTTTCGGGTATGAATACCCGAGCGATAAACTTCCGAGTTTTATGCAAATGGAAGACCTTTTTCCGCTTCGGTATGACACCAGCACACACGAACTTATGATGACAAATCCGTCTTTTTCAACAGACGGAACAAAAGAAAGTCACTGGGAAAACCTCTTCACAAAAGATGACGGAAGAGCCTACAATGCAAAGGTTTGTGAACTTTTTTCTTATGCACTTAATTTGTAAAAATTATTCAATAGTCGTCTGAATTTTGGCAGTACCAAATTCAACCACTCCCGAATCTTTCATATCAGCAGGTCTGATATAGGGTTTTGATGCGGTATTGTTTTGTCGTTCCGTGCGAATTTCGTTTTTCATATTCTCTAAATCTCGGATTTCCGTGTAACAATAATCCCGCTCTGTTCCGATTTTCATTTTGCAATTTTCCAGTGAGTTTTCAAACTGTAATCGTCTGTTGTGCCAATAGTTTTTGTCAGTGTTAAAGGTGGCACTTTGGACATTCAGGTACTGTGACGGACAAAATTCACTCCATTGCGGAGTATCAACCGCAAGTGTCGGCAAATTCAACAATACAAATAATGATACAATTATAATTTTTTTCATACCCTTCTCCAAAACTCAAAGACATTATACTTCGTTTTTTGATTTTTAGCAATTATTGTATAATTTTTCGCAAATTTTCAATTATCGTATCTAAAACGGTTAAGATTTCCTCGTTTTTTGCGGATAACAATTCGTTGAGATTTTTTTCAAAATCGTTCGGTAAGATTTTGCAATTCTTTTTTGCATAAGGGATTAATCGCTTTTCACCCAGGTGTAAAAGTTCATTAACTGCAAAAATTATATCAAAATAACTTGCTAAAAATGCGGCAATTCGGTGATTTATGCTTACCAAATCTTTTCTTGCTATTGCTTTTGAAATTTGTTCATAATATGACGCAAACGGTTTGTCCTTTAATAACATCAAGTTTCTTTTTATTATATTTTGTTTTAATTCTTGCGGATATTTTTCCTCTGAAATCCGTTTTTGCAAACCTGTCAGCCAATTTTCAGTGTCGTATTTTATTTGAAAATTGTATAAAGTAAACAGAAA
The DNA here is from genome assembly GCA_963654845.1 of Acutalibacteraceae bacterium. Lineage (GTDB taxonomy): Bacteria > Cyanobacteriota > Vampirovibrionia > Gastranaerophilales > Gastranaerophilaceae > Zag111. The sequence continues at coordinate 4,044 of CAVKDD010000035.1, forward strand.
ACATGTGGTGTATCCGTTAGAGGGGTAATGTTTTTCCCAAGTGTTTTTTATTGTGTCCTCAAACCAATTTATATTCCAGTACATAACATCAAGTTGAGTGTTTATTTTATCTACCCAAAATTCATCACCCGAGCCAAAATATTCACCGCCGACTTCGTATTTTGACGAATAATTTTTCACAAGTTCAAGTCTTTTTTCAATCGGAATATCTTTTGTTACAAAAACATAGACATCAATATCTGAATTGCTATCTGATGTTCCGTTAGCGGTTGAGCCGCCTGTTGCTATGGCTTTAACCTCTTCAAACTCGGAAAGTTTATCTAATATTTCAGAAATTGTATTTTCCATATAAAGCTCCTTGTGTTATTTAAGTTAAATTTCTTGCTTTGTTTATGCAATGGCTCAAATTCTCGCAAATCTCGGAAAGGATTACGGAGATTGCATTTTGAGATTTGTCCTCTTGAAGTTTTCGGTGTTCTGTGCCGTGTGTATAAACAATTTTTTCCCCTGATTTTTTGATGTAAATCGGTTTACCTATAAAAATTTTACCGAAACTGTTTGCTTCGTCCGTGTAATTTATCCCAATCGGAACTACTCTTGCCGTCTTTTTGAAGTTCAAGGCTTTATTGATAAACGCCGCAACTCCCGGTTGTAAACGCTTTTCTAACGGCATTTCCCTCATACAGTTTCGACCTTCGGGGAAAATAAAAAGATTAGCCGTGTTATTTATAAAATCAAGCATTAATTGTTTCATGTGTAGTGCGTTTGAGATTTTATCTCTTTTTTCAACACCCGCATCAATCGGTATCATACCGAGTTTTTGGTAAATCTTTCCGATGTTTTCCCCGACAGCGTTCAGCATATTGTTGCTGACTAAGATTTTCGGGCGAGGACAAGTCGCCTGTTTGCCTTCCTGAACATACAATTTATTCAAGATTGAATTTATTATGGCATAAGTGTATTTGTCACGGTGATAATTCGGATGATTAAGTACAAAAATCGTAGCTTGGTCTGATTTTCCGATATCTTTTAACGGGTTTTTCTCAACGTTTGTTATGAAAAATTTACCTTCCATTGAGTTGCAAAGTTTTGCCAATTCTTCAATATATTCAGGTGAATTTTGGTCAATTTGCATAAATTTTGAATTTATTTCTTTGAGAGCTTTGTCATTTTTCATAAGAAATAATTTTAAAGAGGCTTTGCGAAGTTTCATAATCGTGTAATTTACGATATGATGAAATTTTTTAGAAAGGAAACTCGGTTCGCCTTGAAAATACTTATTATCCACGGAACGTTTTAAAAATAAAGTCAAGTTTTCAAGTTTTTGCATACCTTTGCCGTAATCAAGCATTGCATCAAGCGGACTTGTGCCTGTTTGAACCTCAGATAAAAGCGGTTTCAAAGTCTTTAAGTCAACTCTTGCTTTGAAACTGACGGGACGATATTGGTATGTATTATTCCCTTCTATTAGCATACAGTTTATAAAATCCGTCAAGAAAATTTTTTGCCAATTTTGAAAATTTGTTAAGAATTAAATTTCATTATCATCGTCATCTCTCAAATCTTTGTCCATTGAACGAATAGAAACTCCGATTTTATCGCCAAAAGTCTTTTTCAATCCGTTCACAAGGTCGTTTGAAGAGTTTACCCAAAAGATTGACGAGGCTAAGATTTTTACCGTTCCCGTCAAATCAGGTAATTTTAGCATTACAGGGTCTGAACCCTGATATTGGCATAAAAGTTGTTTTAACAAAACCAATTCTTCAAATTTCAAATCTTTCTTCAAGTTGATAGTGAAGATATTTGAATTATCTACGGGTTTAACCGTATCAATAAGAACTGTTACAGGGTCGTTTTCGTTACGGCGACTGACTTTTCCCGATACAATAATTCTTTGTTCGGGCTGCAAAAAGTCGTTATATGCCGCAATTTTGGAATTGAACGCCAAAGCATCGGTTTTACCCGTCAAATCTTCTATCGTGACAAATCTCATGAATTTAGTCGGGTCTTTTTTGGTCGGAATTTGTTTCATTGCCGTAACAAGTCCGCAAATAGTTACAACCTTGTCATTGGGCTGTTCGCTAAGTTCCGAGATTTTGTGTGTCATCAAGAACGGTAATTTATCCCTGATAGTCGATAACGGGTGACTTGTGACATAAAATCCCAAAAATTCTTTTTCAAAAAGTTGAATTTGGTGCGGGTCAAATTCTTCATCCGAGCCTGCAAGTGAGAATTTTGCACTCTCAATCGAAGAAGTGTCTCCTAACATATCAAACAAACTTCCTTGTCCCGAATCTTTTTCTTTAGCCTCTTTTGAAGCTGTTGCAGTAATATATTCGATATTTTCCAAAAGTTGTTTGCGGCTCTTTTCGATAGATGAAAAAGCTCCAGCCTTAATCAAACCTTCTAAGGCTCTTTTGTTTGAACATTTTAAATCAACTCTTTTAATATAGTCATAAATTGACTTAAACTCACCGTTTTCTTCACGTTCTTTGATAATTTCTTCACAAACGGCTTCACCGACCTGCTTAATTGAAGCAAGTCCGAATCTGATATTTTCCCCGTCAGGCGTGAAAGAGGCTAACGAGTGGTTAATGTCAGGCGGTAAAACTTTGATATTCTTTTCCAAACATTCTTCAATATATAACTGAGTTTTTTCTTGGTCGCCCGCAACACTTGATAATAATTCAGAAAAGTATTCAACAGGATAATGACATTTCAAATATGCCGTTTGGTAAGCAACGAAGGCGTAAGCGGCTGAGTGAGACCTGTTGAAACAGTATGAAGCGAAGCTCAAAATTTGGTTGAACAAAGTCGTGGCATCTTCAGAGCTCATTCCGTGTTTTGCGGAACGTTCGATGAACTTACCTTTTTGTTTTTCCATTTCATCGACTTTTTTCTTACCCATCATACGGCGAACCATGTCCGCTTGACCCAGTGTATAGTCAGCCAAAACTTGGAAAACCTGCATAATCTGCTCTTGGTAAACAATCGTACCGTAAGTATCTTTCAATACGGGTTCAAGTAACGGGTGTGCATAAGTGATAGCTTCTTCACCATGTTTTCTTTTTACAAAGACATCTACCATGCCTGAATCGAGCGGTCCGGGACGGAACAACGCAACCAACGCACCCAAATCTTCAAATACGTCCGGTTTAAGTCTTTTTACAAGGTTTTTCATACCTTGAGATTCCAACTGGAAGACCCCGTCCGTATCCCCTGCCATAAGCATTTCGTAAACAGGTTTGTCATCCAACGGAATATCATTGATTTTTAAGTCAATGCCCTGACGTTTTTTGATTAACGCAACGGTTTTGTAAATGGTTGTAAGGTTTCGCAAGCCCAAAAAGTCCATTTTTAAAAGGCTTAAAACCTCAGTTACCGCATGTGGCGGGTACCCTGTTTGAATAATACCATCTTTGGACGGTTGAACGGGCAAAATTTCATCAAGCGGTTTTGGTGCAATAATGACACCTGCAGCGTGAGTACCCGTGTTGTTTTTGATACCTTCAATTCCGACAGCTAAGTCAATCAAACGCTTTAATCCGACAGTTTTCCCTTCAATCGGGTCAATTACGATTTGTTCGTCCTTATCGTACAAGGTTTTTAATTCCGAACCGTCATACTGCATCGCCATTTTTAAGGTTTTGGCTTTGTCGTTTTGAGCCAACGCAACTTCTATTGCAGGGTCGATAAGTGCAGCCAGTCTGTTACTTTCCGAAAACGGCACACGCATAATTCTTGCAACACCTTTAAAGGCGGCTTTTGCAGCGTAAGTACCGAAAGTAATGATTTGGCAAACCTTGTCTTCGCCATACTTTTTCGCAACGTAGTCGATAACCTCACCACGTCGTTCAATACAGAAGTCAATATCAATATCGGGCATGGTGAAACGTTCAGGGTTCAAAAATCTTTCAAACAAGAGTTTATGCTTAATCGGGTCCAAATCCGTGATTTCAAGTGCATAAGCAACAACCGAACCTGCCGCAGAACCACGCCCCGGACCTACGGGAATTCCGTTTGTTTTTGCATAGTGAATAAAGTCCCATGTCAACAAGAAATAAGCCGCAAAACCCATTTGGTTAATTACGCCGAGTTCATACTCCATTCTTTCTTTCAAATCGGGAGTAATTTCGCCGTAACGTTTTTTCATCCCGCAATGAACCAAATATGCCAAATACGTTTCGTTCGTATAGCCGTCAGGAACAGGGTAATTCGGCAACGGACTTTTGCCCATACATAATTTTTCACATTTTTCGGAAATTTTGACGGTATTTTGAATACATCTGTCAAAGGTTTCGCTGTCCATCCATTTAAAGGCATCTCGTAATTGAGAAACGGTTTTTACATAAAATTCATTGTTTGCAAAGTGAAATCTGTTCGGGTCATCCTTATCACTGTTTGTATTCATACACAACAAGGTGTCGTGCATGTCCGCATCTTCCATTCTGAGGTAGTGCGAGTCGTTTGTGATGACCATTTCAATCCCGAGTTCTTGTGCAATTTTTATCAAATCGGGATTTGTACGTTTTTGGTCTTCCAAACCATGGTCTTGGAGTTCTATATAATAATCTTCCCCAAACAAATCTTTAAATCTTTTAGCAACGGCTTTTGCTTCTTCATAGCCGTTTTTCATAAGTTTTTGCAGAACTTCGCCACCTAAACAGGCAGAACAACAAACCAAACCTTCGTGATGTTGTTCCAAAAGTTCCCAGTTAATACGAGGGTGAACGTAACGACCTTTACACCACGCAATGGAAACAAGTTTAATCAAATTTGCATAACCTGTTTTGTTTTTAACAAGCAAAACCAAGTGATAACAAGGGTTGTTATTCTTGTCACGTTCTGTTATATCGCCGTTATGAACGTAAAACTCACAGCCCATAATCGGTTGAACTCCCGAACCTTCAGAAAGTTCTTGAAGCTCCATGTCTCCGTACATAACCCCGTGGTCGGTTACGGCAACTGCAGGCATGTTGTTTTCCTTACAGAACTCGATTAAATCCTTAATTTTTATGGCACCGTCTAACAGAGAATACTCTGTGTGTAAA
>CAVKDD010000036.1:0-9056 GCA_963654845.1 Acutalibacteraceae bacterium
ATAAAGCCCTCTCGTGTAATTTTAGCACAAACCTGTAAACTAATCTTTTACAAAAAGACAAACGGCTATTTTCATAAAAAACTTTAATTTTCTCCCACGATTTTTACAAAATGTAACTTCAATTTAGTATTAAAATTCCGAAATTCAGATATAATGCAAAAATTACCTGTAACAAATACGGCACAAGCAACCACCCCGCAAACTTTGACAATCTGAAGAAATACACCACGGTAAAAATCAAAACAACAAGCAATAAAATTACATCAACCAACGCAAGTTCTATTGATTTCATCTCAAAAAACAAATAACTCCACAAAAAATTAAATATCAACTGAATTAAAAACAGATTTGTGGCATAGAGTTTTTCTTTTGAATTTGGTTTTGTTACCACAATAAAAAAGGCAATCGTCATCAGAAAATACAAAATACTCCAAGCAACGGGAAAATACGAGGTTGGCGGAGTTAGAGGCGGTTTTGTTAAGGACAGATACCAAATATTCATATCTGTATTATCCGAAATTTTCGCAAAAATACATTGACCGTTTCGGTTAATTTTCTAACGTAAATCTAAGTGTTCCGTTATTATCAACGACCTCATTCCACATTTTTGCGGGTCTGACCCAAACTTTTCCGTCCTTCACTGCCTGATAAATAATCATATCTTCCAAATTTTCTGAATGCTTCCCGAGTGCTATAATTTTGTATAAATTTCCTTTGTAATGCCTGTAAGTCTTACCTATTGTTATCTCTTGCATAAATTACCTTTTCAATCTCAAAACCGCACTGTGACGTTTTGTTGTAGCCTTTTCGTTACGATATGAATAGAACAAATCATTATTACAAACCGTGCAAAACGTTGTAACATCAATATTTTTAACCCCAACGTCAAGTAGTTGTTGTTTATTAATATTTTTCAAATCAACAAAAATATTTCCGCCACGAATTTCGGACAAACCGCTAAAATCTTTGACCGTCTTTGAAAGTTGTGAAAAAACTTCTTCCCCGACATTATAACAACAGAAACCAATGGCAGGCCCGATTAATGCCGAGATATCACAAGATTTCGCCCCATATTCTTCAATCATTTTATTAACCGTTTTTGTCGCAATATTTTGAGCCGTTCCTCGCCAACCGGCATGAAGCACTGCACCAATATTTTGTTTTTCGTTATACAAAATTATCGGAGTACAATCCGCAAAATTCAAAAACACACCCAAATTTTCGTCAGTCAAAATCAACGCATCAGTGTCAGGATAATCCGTTTTCCCTACACTTGCAAGTTCAATATTTGCCGTATGTGTTTGGACAGGTGAAATCAAATTTTGTCTGTCTATACCTAAATATTTACAAATTTGAGCCTTGTTTTGCTCAAGTTCAGCAAAAGTTTCCTCACTAAGATTAGGATTTTTATCGCAAATACAAATCTCACGAGAGGTGAAAAAAGCTTCCGCCCCTTTTATCAAATCGGATTTTAATATATTTTTCCCGTTAAATTTTTCAAAATAAAACATAATCTAGTCAACCGAGCCTATGGACATTCCTTCAACATCGGGAAGAAATATCGAACACCGTCATCCGATCTCCATCTTACATAGCCTGTTTTTGGAGTTCTGTCCATATCCAAAACGCTTACCAAAGCCCAATTTCCTCTAATCACGTTCAAGTTAATCTTCTTCGGGTGATTGATTGTGGAAATCGTTTGAGCGGTTTCTTCAGGTGCTGATTTTATGCTGTTGCATTCCTCAGGACTGCTTTTTAGCAAGGTCAAACCGTACTTTTTGCCGTAGGTATTATAAAAATTTATCCACGTCATGAATTTATACGGGTCATCTTTTTTTATCCAACCCGTTGCTCCTGTTGAATTGTCATACATAATTTCAACCCAATCATCATTGAAATCGGTTACGCTAACCATTGCCAAATTTTTCTTTGGTAAAAATACGACAAAGAAATTCTCAAATCCGATTTCTGACGGGAAAAATTCATCATTCGTCCATCGCACACGATACAATATTTGCGAATTTTCGTCAGGCTCTTTGTAGATAGTTACATCATCACAAACCTGATACATTCCGATTGTAGTAACCTGTGAGATATTCGGTCTTACAGGTATAATATCTTTTGCAAAAGCACCTGTAACGGTACTAATCGTAAAAATTAACGAAACTGCGAAGAAGAATAATGATTTTTTCATAATTTAATTACTCCCTGAATGAAATTTGAGCGTAAGCCTTTTGCAATTTTTCTCTGACGGTTCTCATTTGTTGTTCGATTACTTCGTCAGTCAAAGTTGCATTTTCATCCTGCATTTTAATTCTGAAAGCAAGACTCTTAAAGCCGTCTTCGATATTTGAACCCTGATATACGTCAAATACTTCAGAACCCTTGAATATATTTTGTTTTACGCCTGATTTGATAACTTTTTGAATATCATCAACCGTTACGGTGTCATTAATAATGAACGCCAAATCACGTTTAACCTCAGGATATTGCGGCAAGTGTTTAAATCTCGGTACGGTTTCTTTAACCGCAGAAACAACCGCATCAAGGTCAACCTTGAACAAGAAAGCTTCTTGATTTAATTTCAATTTTTCTTGCAAAGTCGGGTGAATTTGACCAAAATATCCGATTGGTTGAAGTTGTTTACCAAGCAACATTATTACGGCAGTTCTATAAGGGTGGAAAACTCCGTGAGTTTTTGCAAGCGGAGAATTTTCAAGCGGAACGAGTTTAATTCTTCTTGTAATTTCCAAATCCTCAAACAAGTTTTCAACAATACCTTTTACCGTATAGAAATCAGTTTTTGTCTTGATTTGCCATTTTGAATTTTGAACTTCACCTGTCAAAACACCTTCCAAAACATTGGTTTCTTTTACGCCCGAGCATTTTTCGTCCGCTTCTGCAACTTTCAGATAAGTTCTGCCGATTTCATAAGCCCAGAAAGTTTTTTGACCGTTATCAAAGTTATATTTCATACAGTTCAAAACACTTGCAGCCAAAGTTTGACGAAGCATTGAAGAATCTTCACTTGCAGGGTTCAAAACTTTTACTGCGTGTTCATCATCATAAGTCATTTTGAATTTATCAAGCAAAGATTTACCGATTAAAGAGGTAGTTTGAATTTCGTTCAAACCTGCTGATAACATAAGTTCATGTACTCTTTTAACCACCTTTTCACCCAAAGTAATTTCAGGCATGCCTGTTTTTGACGGCAAGGTTGGTGAAATTTTATCATAACCGTTAATTCTTGCGATTTCTTCAATCAAGTCAATTTCTCTTGTTACATCATAGGCTCTGAAACTCGGAACTAAGAATTTTGCCGCAGCATCGTTTCCGCCAAGCTTTTTAAATTCTAAGTTTTCTAGAATATTGATACATCTGTCAGCCGAGATTTCACAGCCCAAAATTCTCTTAATTTGGTTATAACGAAGTGTAATTTCGATAGGTTCAAGAGTATTTTTACCGTCCTCAACCATTCCGACAACTTCAGCATCGGCATATTCAACAAGTAATTGAATTGCTCTAAATAATGCAGGTTTAATAGCCTCAATATCGACACCACGTTCGTATCTTGCACTTGCTTCACTTCTATAACCCGCACTTCTTGCTGATTTTCTGTTTGATGCAGGCGGGAAATACGCCGCTTCCAATGCCAATGAGGTTGAATTGTCGTCAATTTCAGAATTTGCACCGCCAAATACACCGCCTAAACATACACCTTTGTCTTTTGTTGCGATAAGTACGCTATCTGTTGTCAAAGTTCTTTCAACTTCGTCAAGAGTAACGATTTTTTCGCCTTCTTCGGCACGTCTTACACAAAGATATCCGTCCAATTTGTCATAATCAAAAGCGTGCAACGGGCAACCGTATTCAAGCATTACATAGTTTGTAATATCGACAACGTTATTGATTGCTCTGACGCCTGATGCTATCAATCTTTTTTGCATCCAATCAGGTGACGGTTTAATTTTAATATTCTTCAAAACTGCGATTGAATAATATTTACAAATATCAAAATCTTTGATTTCAACTTTAAAATCGTTCATTGATAAATCTTTTGTGCATTCGATTTTATTAGATTTCAAAGGAACGTTAAACAAGGCACTCAATTCTCTTGCAATACCGATAACAGACATTTGGTCACCACGGTTTGCAGTCGGAGCAACAGTTAAAACCGTATCTTTTTCAAAACCTAAAACTTCTTTAACATCTTCGCCCAACTTAACCTCAGGGAAAATTCTGTTCAAAATCAAAATACCGTCTTCTTGTTGATAGTTTCTTTCGGAAACCCCAAGTTCATCTGCCGAACACAACATACCTTGAGATTCAACACCTCTGATAACGGCAGGAGTAAGAGTAAACATTTCACCTGTTTTTCTGTCCAAAACTTGAGAACCGACACTTGCGTAAGGTACGATTTGACCTTCTTGAATATTTTGAGCACCGCAAACAACAGTTTTTGTAGAAGTTCCGTCATTAACTGTTACCAAATGTAATCTGTCAGAATTCGGGTGAGCATCGATTTTTTCGATTTTTACGGTTTTTATATTTGTAAACATTGGTTTAACGTCCTGAACGTCCTCAACTTCCAAGCCGCTCATAGTCAATTCGTGTGCTATTTGTTCAGCGTCAACATTTGATAAGTCAACAAATTCGTTTAACCAATTTAAAGATACTTGCATTTATTTTCCCTTTCAATCCTCTTAATCATTTTCTATACTCATAATTCTATTACAAAAGACGCAAGATGTAAAACAGAATTAAAAATTATTCATAAATTCTTCTTGTCATAATTACATTATTATTTTCATCAAAACATTTTTCCCCAACCCAATGAGCAAGCAATTTTCCGCTAACAGAAAAGATAAAAGTTTCGTTCGGGGAAACCTTCAAACTTCTGTTGACCAATTTCCCGTCCGAATTGTATTTAAAAGCCTTGTACGGATATTTTGTATCGGTTTTAACCTCAGTATAAAGCAAATCACCGTTTGTCGAGTAATAATAAGTATTTTTCGGGTTCTCGTAATACATAACGGCATAACTTCCGTCAGAAAATTTACCCAATTTCCTGTCCTTTAAATTTGTTATACCTTTTAATAAATTTGATTTATTTTCACCAAACGAAATATCTGAAGAGGTTGAAACAGTCGGACTTTCGAGGATTGTCGAAAAAACTTCTTCTCTTGCATTATCAACAGACATTTCAACTCCGCCCGTAATAAATTCCGCCTGAACAGGAATTATTATTAAGAAATATAAAATCAGAAATTTTACCGTCTTCATACTATTTTTATAAGATTTATTTAACTTTTGTCAAAGAAAACACTTTAAAATTTTTCATATTTTGATATAATATGACTAAAATAAATTGTGTAATAATACAACATAAAGGAATCAGGTATGAAAAAGTTATTAATTTCATTATTAGTCTTGGGAATTATGGCTCCTGCATTTGCAATTCAAGAGAGCCCTAAAGTTAGCAGAAAGTGTAGAAAACACCCTGAAAAATGTCAGGTAGAATTAACTACACCGATAAAAGAACAACAAATGACACTTGGTTTAGTACAAAGAAATATCAAAGTCGGCACTTCTCAAGCGGATGTTGCAGAAATTTTAGGTTCACCAAACATTGTTACACAAGATGCGGACGGACTTGAAACTTGGATTTATGACAAAGTTTCATCTATCACCGCTTACGGAAGTTCAGGATTTGGCGTAGGGCTTGGCGGCTTTGGCGGAGGCTACGGCTCAGGCGGTTTAGGCGGCGGACTTGCAAATGTCGGCTACAACAAAAACGGCGGAGTTAACCAATCCGTTCAAAAAACTTTGACTGTTGTATTAAAATTTGACAATAATCACAACGTTTCGTCCTTCACTTACCACATGAGTGCGTTCTAGGAGAAATAAACAAATGCTGAAGAAAATATTTTTAATACTGTTTGTCTTATGTTTGGCTTTGCCCGTTCCTGCGAAAAAACAGGCACAAGAAGAGATTATAACTCCGATGACACAACTTGAAAAACGTCAATTTCAAACAAGAACCTACGATTCAAGCGACAAAGCTCTTGTTATGAAGGCGATGCTGAATGTTTTGCAAGATGAAGGATTTATCGTTTATAACGCAAACCCGTTGCTTGGGTTCATTTATGGAGTTAAAGATTTTGACACCTCTGACCCGAACATTGATATTTCAAAAGAATTCGGTTTATCAAAAGCTCGCCTGAATATGAACGGCGTTAGGGTGGCAACGGTTGAAACTACTGCAAACGTAACCGAATACGGAAAAAGCATGAGAGTTCGTGTAAATTTCAAACGTAAACTTCTTAACGTGTATGGAAACGCACAATTTATTGATGACATTAACGATGAGAATTACTATCAGGAATTTTTCTCAAAAGTAGATAAAGCAATATTTTTACAAAAACAAAAAATATGATAAAAAAATTATTATCTTTAATATTAATGATAAGCCTGTTTTTCGGCTCGACAACAAGTGTTTACGCTCGACACAGCAAGAAAATGACACAACTTGAACGCCGAGAAATGGAAACTCGTTTTATTGACACGGCGGACACTGCTCGAGTTATGCGTTCTGTCGTGAACACGTTGCAAGACAGCGGGTTTATCATTCAAGAAATTGAACCTGATTTGGGCTACATAAGAGCAACAAAATCCTACAAGCGGAAATTTATCAACAAAGGCAGACTTGCGGGGCAATCGTTCATACTTGCGTTAATGGCAACTTACGCAGTGTTCAGTTACGGAACGACCTCTTACTATGTTGCTGACCCGACCCGCAGAATTTCTAACGAACTTCACAAAAAAACAGTCGTTGTCGATACAAACGTAAACGTGGAACCATTCGGGAAAAACAAAACTAAAGTAAGAATTGTATTTTCGCAAAAAGTTTTGCTTAACGCTGACGGATATTCTTATGTAAAATCAGCACCGACAAGGGTTTTGAAGGTCTATAACCCGAAAGTTTATCAGGAATTTTTCAACCAACTTGATAAAAGTATTTTTTATGAAGGAATTTAATTTATGCAATACATCGCAATCAAAGAAAATAATTCAGGCGGAAAAACGACCTACATAATCAATGCAATTCCGTTAAAAAATACGAATAAATCCGTAGTTCAAAAAATTCCGCACCCGCTCGGGTCTGATGCGTTGCGTTTTGACACCCTTGAAGAAGCGAAAGAAGCCATAATTCGTGCAGGATTTGCTTATGTTTTGCCAAACGGTCAAAAAGGTGTCAGCACAAAACAAAAAACGGCGATGGTGCAAAGCAGTGTTGACTATTCGCACATAATTTTAGAAACAATAAAAAATAAAATTAATTCGACAAACTCAAGCGTTGCGGCGGCTGCCGTTTCTGCGATTTCGGAATTCCCGTCAGAAGAAACTTTTGACATTTTATTCCAAAAACTCGGAGAAGATAACGACCAAATTCGCAAAAATGCAATCGCAGGGATTTGCAGATACGCAAAAGATTTGCAAGACAGAATTATCAAGGCGTTGAAATCTTCGGATTGGGTTACGAGAAATTCCGCAATCACCTGCATTCAAAACGTCATAGATTACGGAACTTGCGAGCTTGAACCTTTTTTACTACCGCTTGCAACAGCGTGCGAAGATGCTAATACAATCGTGCAGGCAAACGCTTTGACAACTCTTGCCAAAGCATATCAAGAGTTTCAAAAAACTAAAAAGAATTAGTAACTTCTACGCATAAGTTCTGAGATTTTCAATTCTTTAGAAACAGGTTCTTTTCTTTTCGGTTTTTGCTCAGGGAACGGATTGTTACCCTTCAACTCAGAAAGCCCGATTTTACAAGTTGAATCCTCTTTTAGCATAAAAATTTCCTGTAATAATGAAATAATATTGCCCATAATTGTTCTCCTAGTGTAATTCTATTACTGATTTATCGCTTTGTATATCATATATTTAAACGATTTAGCCCTAAAAAATCATTGTACTTTATGCTATATTGGTTTTGTAGGAAGAAAAGGATTAAAACTTGAACTCAAATTACTATGAAACATTAGATGAAAATTTTGCACAGGCTTTGAAGATGTATGAAAACGATTATACAAACGAAGAGTTAATCGGGATGCTCAAAAACGGCAATATCGTGCAAAAACAGATAGCAGCACTTCGTCTTGAGACAATAAATTCAAAAGAAGAGGCTCAAGTTTTGCTCCAAAACTTGACAGGACAAGACGGAAAAATTAGAGAAGCCGTGTCTCTAAAACTCAACGAGTTTATGTCAAATCCGAAATTTTTGGAGTATTTTAAATCGATAGAGAATTATAATGTTTTCTTAGATGCGATAATTGATATCAACGCAAACATTTGCCGAAACGTGATTTCAGCGATTACAAACCTGAAAAATGATGAAGAATTTTGCCGAATTTTTTGTCCAAAATTGACGGATTTGACCAAAGATTTGCTTGATAAAATCAAAATGTTTGACTTCCAAGAGGGGAAATATAAGGTTAATAAAGAGGTTTTCAAACTTTATTGGTGCCTTGAAACGATTTATATTTTTTATGACAAAATGGAATTTGACGAACTAAAACAAATTTTGCTTGATGCCAAAAACATCCAAGAATATACGATTAGAGAAAAAGCCGCAAAAATTCTGACACATGAGTTTTCGGACATAGACCTTGTCCGAGCAAAAAAAGAACTCAAAAACGACAAGAACTACTATGTCAGAAGGTATTTTGCAGGCTAGGGGAAAATAAAGGTTTTGTATTATTTTTCTGGATTGCCACGACAATCTTACGATTGTCTCGCAATGACGTGAAATTTGTCAAATCCCCTCCAATACCGTCATTGCGGCGGATTTTGGCTAGTGTGCTGCGTAGCAAACACGTCCTCGGGAGGACTGCGTTGAGCCGTCCGACCCGCCAAAATCCAAGACAGCGATAGCGAAGCAATCCAGTCAAAACATACCAACACTTTTGTCATTCTAAAAAAGCAAACAACAGTCCCCAAAGGTCACCCTGAACTGACTAGAAAATAAGTTGAGAGGAACTCGAAACGTAATT
>CAVKDD010000037.1:0-9006 GCA_963654845.1 Acutalibacteraceae bacterium
GAAAATTACGTTTCGATTTCATCTCAACTCATTTTCTAGTCAGTTCAGGGTGACCTTTTTGAGGGTGTTTAGCTGGTTTTGCGTCATTGCGAGAAAATCGTAAGATTTTCGTGGCAATCCAGAAAATAATGCAAAAATTTGGTAATTCCACCAAATAGTTAGTTCAGAATGATATTGCTATATTTTGACATTTCAATCACTCTTTTATTTGGCGGGATTTTCTTATGTCGTCAAAGAATTTGATAGGTTTGCAAGGGTTTCCGACTGCAACGCAATTATCCGGGATTGAACGGCTTACAACGCTTCCCGCTCCGATAATACTGTTTTTGCCTATTGTAACCCCGGGTAAAATAATTACTCCACCGCCAATCCACGCTCCGTCTTTTATTTCAACAGGGTCTGCACAAGTATTAAAATAAATCGGGTCATCCTCAGCACGGTCTGAAATATATCTTTCTTCAGGCAAAATCGGGTGATATGCCGTATAAATCTGTACATTCGGGGCTAACATTACGCAAGAACCTATCGTGATTTTTTCATTGTCGATAAATGTGCAATTTGAGCCGACAATAACATCATCACCAATAAAGGTATTTTTGCCGAAATCACAATAAAATTTCATATCAATTCCGACATTTTTGCCCACAGAACCGAATAATTTTTCAAGAATTTCTCGTTTTTTCTCGTTATCTCGGTAATCTAAAAAATAATATTCTCTTGTCAAACGTCTTGCCTGTGCGTGAAGTTCAACAAGTTCAGGAGAATTTGTTTCAATATATTTATCTTTGCTCATAATATGTCCCCCTGTTTTTATTATTTATTATTAAATGCCGAAGGTTTTTTATTTGATTTGTACAGGCATGATTAAGCAAACAAAATCATCATCGCTGTTTGGTTTTAGAACGGTTGCCGATAGACTTGCGTTCAAGCCGATAATAACTTCTTCGCTATCAATATATTTCAAAGCATCAAGTACAAATTTGTAATTAAACGCAATCAACAATTCTTCCGCAGTGTATTGAATATCGATTTTATCTTCTGATTTACCTGAATCAGGAGTATCAGCCGACAATGTCAATTCATTATCCGAGAACAACATTTTTACAATACTTGTTTTGTCGTAAACCATAACAGAAACTCTGCCCAATGCTGCGGTAAGTTGAGCAACGTTAACGATAGCTTGTTTAGGGCTTTCTGAAGGGATTAACTGGTTGTATTTAGGGAATTGACCTTCCAAAAGTCTTGAAATTGTTAAAGTTTTTTCTGTTTTGAAAACGATTGTTGAGTTATCTTTGCAAATTTTTATTGATTCATCGTCAACCAAACCGCCGATTTTCAAAAATTCGTTAAGAGTTCTTGACGGGATGATAAGTTGAGTTTGTTCGGTGATATCGCTGTTAATTTTTTCTCTTACTCTAGCAAGTCTGTTTCCGTCAGTTGATGCAATTTCCAAAATTCCGTTAGAAAATTCACAAACAATACCTGACAAAAGGTTGCTGACTTCATAGTTTGCAGCAGCAAAACCTGCTTGTTTAACGGCTTTTAGGAACGGTTTTAATTCCACGTCAAAACATTTTGTTTCATCAAGTACATAGTTTGTAACTTCAGGCGGGAATTCGCTTGCCGAAATTCCGATAATATCAAATTTTGACTTGTTGCAAGAAATATTAACGCTTGTTCCGCCTTCTTCCATTTCAAAAGTAATAAGTTCGTTGTCCAATTTTGAAACGATTTCGGTCAATTTTTTTGCAGGTAGCGTAATTTTTCCTGCTTCTTCAATTTGAGCATCAACAGTTGTTATAACAGTCAAAACCAAGTCTGTTGCAGTCAATTTTATTGCATTGTTGTCAATAGTTTCGATTAAGATATTGTACAAAACCGGTTGAACCGCTTTTTGTGAGGTGGCACTTTCTACAATTTTAATACCGTTATATAAATCATCTTTTTTGACAACGAATTTCATTTCAATACTCCTTAAAATATACTATTTGCCCAATTATTATAAAATAAAGAAACAAAAATTAAAAGAAATGTGAATTTATATTATGATTTTTGTGGTATCAAAAAGATACTACAAACTCAGGTAGTAATCTTTTAGCAATTTAGCGTCAGTTTCAATGTTTGGGCTTTCGCAAACAAGAGCTCCTTTAACATCAAAAGATTTCATTGCTTTGAGCAAATCTTTGTAATTCATGTCTGACCATTCAAGGTTAAGGTGGTTCTTTTCGCCCTTTGCCGTATATTCAATTCCAGCCAAGTGTGCGTGGAAGTTGTTTATCGCAACTTCGCCGAGTTCTGTCGAAATTCTGTCCAAAACTTTGCAAAATTCATCATAGGTGTTATAAGTTCCCGCATTTCTGGCATGAATGTGCGAAAAGTCAATACATGGCAAAACCTGTTCAAATTCTTTTGAAAGTCTGATGATTTCTTCGTAATCGCCCCATTGAGTGGCTTTTCCCGTTGTTTCGGGTCTTATCCAAATTTTTACGTTATTTTTTTCTAAGGTGTCTATAATTTTTCGAGTTTGTTTTTTTACCTGTTGGTAAACTTCTTCTTTATCTTTGCCCATATAAAATGCCGCATGGTAAGTTATGCTGTATCCGCCAAAGTCTGTCGCCGCTTTTGCGGTATCAACAATTCTTTGAACGCTTGCTTCGATTTTTTCTTCTTCTTTAGAGTTTAAATTTATATAAAAAGGTCCGTGTGCAGTGAGTACAAGCGGATTTTCGGTCTGAATATTTTTCAAAAATGCTCTTGTTTCGTCCGACATTCTCACGCCGTGTACAAATTCAACTTCCATTCCGTCAAGATTTAATTCTTTCAAAATTTCGATTGCTTTCGGGTAGCCGCCTTTGCCTGTTGCTAAAGGCATGCCGGCTGTCAGAAAATTAAGTTTGTCTATTTTATATAAGTTTTGCACAATAACCTCCGAAAAATACTGCGATACAACCTATTATAACACTTAAAACGGTATATGCGGAAGCGTTCAAAAGTTGTCCGTTTTGAACCATATCAAAAACTTCAGCGGAAAAGGTGCTAAAAGTCGTTAAACCACCGCAAAATCCTACCGTCAAAAGGAGTTTGAGTTGTTTTGAAGCTTGTAATTTTTCAACAAAAATTACATATAAAAAGCCAATCAAAAAACACCCGAGGATATTCACCAAAAAGGTTGCAACGGGAAGATTTATTTTCAGATTTCCGCTGATTAAAACACCCGTTAAATATCTCAAACAGGCTCCAAGTCCGCCACCTACAAAAACCGCAAGAAGATTTAGCATTATACTTTTACCTTAATCAAATCTTCCAAGATATCGCAAGCATCTTCGACAAATTTTGCACAGTGTGCTTTCTTTGCACTGCCTTCATACCCTGCACTTAATATTCTGCAGCAGGTAACTTTGTTTTCTTTTCTGAATTTTTCAACTAATTCAGCGGCTTTTTCTCTTGCAAAAACCTGATTTCCGTACTTGTTATTTCTGCCAAACAGATATCCTAAAACCATTTGAGAGGCCGCAACCGTACCGCAAACGCAACCTGACGACATGCCTGCCGAAAAAGTTGTGGCACAAGGCAAAAGTTCAGCCGAGCAAATACCCTCATCAATGCATGCCTGAATAATGCTTTCTGAGCAGGAATATCCGTTTTTGAAATAATTTAATGCTTTATCTTTTATCATAATTCTTCCTTTTTAATTTTAGTTTCTCACATAAAAATATGCCGTTGTCAAAACTTTTGTCGGGTTATCTCTTGAATATACCCTCATAGCGTACGCTCCTGCGGTATTAAAGACGACATAATCAGTAAAATAATGTACCTGTTCATCACGAAGTTTCACTCTTTTACCCCAAACAAGTTCATATCCGAGCCTTTCGCCTTCTCCACCTATTTTCAAAACCTGAACGAGCAACATTTTTGAGGTGCTTTTTTTAGGCAAAGTTATCAAATAATAAATTCGTTCGTTAGGTTTGAAGACGTTTGTGTTGCTTGGAGAAAGTATTGAATCTTGAGTTATCGGGTTTTTGTTAAAAAGAATTACCGATTTTTCTCTGCCAAAACAGTGTGACGAAAAAGCTCCGACACAAAATAGCAAAAGAACCGTTAAAAAATACTTCCAATTCCGCATTTTATTGTAACTGTTTGATTTGTGCCTGAACATTCTCAATCATTTCTTTATCGTTGTTGTGCTTGATAAATTGTTTATAATTCTTTATGGCATCTTCTTTTTTGCCTTGATGTTCAAACGCAATGCCGAGTGCGTAGTATGCGTAGCCCGAATTGTAGTTTGAATCAAGCGAAATAACTTTTTCAAAACTTTTTTGTGCTTCGATTGAATTGTTTTCGTTTGCATACGCCAAACCTAAATTAAACCAACCGTCCGTATAATCAGGATTTACAATGATTGATTTTTGATAGAAGTTGATTGCTTTGGTGTTATCTTCCTTCATTTTGTAGATATTGCCGAGTTTCAGCAAGGTAACTTCATCATTCGGTACAAGTTGCAAGGCGTTTTGATAATTTTTGACTGCCGCATCGTAATTATTATTTTTGAAATTATTATCGCCTTCGGTTATCAAGTCTTCGTTTTGTTTCATAACAAGCGGAGAGGCTTTGATTTCGCCTGAAGAGGTTTTAGTTTCTTCCGTTGTAGTTTTGTTTGTCGCAGGTTGAACCTCTTGTACAACAGGCTGAGCAGTTGTTTGAGCTGCTGGTTGAGCGGTTTTTTCAGCACCTTCCATTTCAATATTTATCATAGGAAGTTGTTGATTTTGAGCGTAAGACTCTTGAACCGTTGCCTTTGCTTTGTAAAGCGAAGAAATAAAATCACTGTATTCTGCCGAATATGCGGTTTTGTCAGGATTTATGGAAATTGCTTTTTCGTAATTTTCGGCAGCTTTTGTGTTGTTACCTTGAGCTCTGTAAATCTTTGCCAAACCGTAATATACATAGCCGTCCATATAACCGTCTTTGATTGCCTGTTTGAAGTCTGCCATTGCTTCGTCATAAGATTCGATTTCAACAAGTTCGTGACCTCTTGCAACAAGTGCATTATTTAGGTTTTCTTTAACGTTTTTGTCGTTACTTTTTGCGGTTTGCAATTCTTTATATAAGGTTATTGCATCTTCGTATTTGTGCAATGCGTGAAGTGCTAATGCCTTATTAAACTTGATATTATAATCATCTGCCTGAACTTTTAGGATTTCATCATAATATTTTATTGCGTTTTCAAAGTCTTTTTTGTTGTGGAAACAGAACGCAATATCTTTTTTGATATCAATATCGTCAGGTGATTTTTTCTCGGCAATCAGGTAATTTTCCAAAGCTTTGTCAAAGTTGTTCAAGTTTTTGTAAACGATTGCAAGGTTTTTATAACCGTTTACATCATCAGGATATGCTTTGATGTACATATTGTACTGATTGATTGCTTCGGTGTTTTTGTCCATATTTGCCAAAAGGTTTGCATAATCAAGTCTGACCGTGTTCAAATTCGGAACTTTTGCCAAAACGAGTTGATATTGTTCATAAGACATGTCGTTTTTGCCGAGTTCTTGGTAGGCTTGAGCAAGTCCTAAGTGAGCAGAATTGTTATCAGCATCAATTTCGATTGCCTTTT
Organism: Acutalibacteraceae bacterium; assembly: GCA_963654845.1. Lineage (GTDB taxonomy): Bacteria > Cyanobacteriota > Vampirovibrionia > Gastranaerophilales > Gastranaerophilaceae > Zag111. The sequence continues at coordinate 5,612 of CAVKDD010000037.1, forward strand.
CAAGCATTTCCGCTGATTTTTCGTATTCGTCAGTGTTTAGCAGTGACAAGCCGTATTCTGCATAATTTTTGAAGGATTCTTGATTTTTGTCATAAAGTTTTTTGTATTGAGTAACGGCATTTTTGTAATCCTTTATTGCAAAGTAAGATGCCGCAAGGTTTTCTCTTGATTCCGTATGTTGAGAATAGGTTTCTAAAAATGTGTTGTAATTCTTTATTGCTTGGTTGTAATTTTTCAGTTGATACTGAACGTTTGCAATATTGTAGTAGTTATATTTGTATTCAGGGAAAATATCCAAAGCTTTTTCATACGCCTGCAAGGCTTCTTTGTACTTTGTTTGGGTTTCGTAAATGCTTCCTATACTAATGTAAACGAACGCATCATCAGGTTTCAGGTCGATTACTTTTTTGTAAATATTTAAAGCTTTGTCATTTTCGCCGATTTCAGTATATAAACCCGCCAATTTTGTGTAAATCATAGCATCATCACTTGAAATAGCAGCAGCCTGTTCAAGTTTTGAAATTGCTTCTTTCAAATCCTGTTGATGTTCGGCACTACATGCTTCTTGGTATAAACTGCTTGCTTCCAGTGACATATAGGCAAATGCTTGTGTTGAACCGAAAGCTAATGACGAAATTAAAAGACCTGCCAAAATTGACTTTTTTATCTTCATATAACAACCCTCTTTATTTTAGATATTAGCATAAAAAGTTTGCTTGTGCAAAACATTGCAAATTGTTGGAAACTTTGTAAATTGTGTGGTTTGGAAATTTCTAATAATTGAATAGTTATAAAAACAAAATCTCTTAATAAAATTTTACAATTAAAACTCCCTAATGGTGGCAAAATTTCCCGCAAACATGGTTTATCACTGGAAAAAACATGCTTTTTGTGGTATAATATTAACTGTTCTTAAGTGTTAGGTGTATATAAGGAGTGCGTTTATGGCAAAAACTATTACGGAAACTGAGGTAAAAAATGTTAAGTCAAAATTCGCAGACGAATTTGAAGTTTATTTAAAAACTCAATGTACAAAAACAACTTTTAACGGTACTGAGTTGGAATCCTTCTCTTGGTACAAAAAAGTCTTGGGTTTAGTCTAATTTTTAAGTACACAACAAGAAAAACGACCTTTAGCGGGTCGTTTTTTTAATGCGTTTAATTTTACAATTAGTGTTTTTCATATATAATCAAAAGTATGAAGACTAGAGAAAACGTAAGAAATTTTTGTATTATTGCACACATTGACCACGGAAAGTCAACACTTGCCGACCGTTTGCTTGAAAAAACAGGGACAGTAGCAAAACGTGATATGCAGGAACAGTTGCTGGATTCAATGGATATTGAGCGTGAACGTGGTATTACCATTAAGTTGAACGCTGCGAGAATGAATTATGCGGCACAAGACGGTAAAAACTATGAATTGAACTTGATTGATACCCCCGGACACGTTGATTTTTCTTACGAAGTTTCCCGTTCGTTGGCTGCGTGCGAAGGTGCTCTTTTGATTGTTGACGCAACTCAAGGGGTTGAAGCTCAAACTTTGGCAAATGTTTATCTTGCGATTGAGCAGAATTTGGAGATTATTCCCGTAATTAATAAAATTGACTTGCCGTCAGCAGATGTTGAACGTGTAAGACAAGAAATTGAAGAGATTTTAGGAATTGACGCTTCTATGGCAATTCCTGTCAGTGCCAAAACAGGTGAAGGTATTGAAGACGTTTTGGAAGCCGTTGTGAATTATATTCCAGCTCCCGTTGACAATTCCGATAAACCTTTGAGAGCTCTTGTGTTTGACAGTGTTTATGACCAATATTTGGGTACTGTTTGTTATTTCAAAATCGTTGACGGAAGTATGAAACTTGGCGACAAGGTTCGTTTTATGGCTTCAAACAAAGAGTATGAAATTGTTGAACTGGGTTACCAAACACCTGCAAGAGTTCCCGTTGAAACTTTAACTTGCGGTGATGTAGGATATTTTGCGGGTTCAATCAAGGAATTGACAAGATTTGTCGGTGATACGGTTACAAATGTTGAAAATCCTGCAAAAGAACCTCTACCGGGGTATAAAGAAGCGTTGCCTATGGTATTTTCAGGCATGTACCCCGTAGATAATGAAGATTACGGGGATTTAAAAGAAGCTCTTGAAAAATTGAAACTTAATGATAGTAGTATTACTTTTGAACCTGAAACGTCAAGTGCGTTAGGTTTTGGTTTCAGATGCGGCTTTTTGGGAATGCTCCACATGGAAATTGCTCAAGAACGTTTGGAAAGAGAATACAATTTGTCTTTGGTTACAACGGCTCCGTCTGTTGTGTATAAGGTTCACAAGACAAACGGTGAGGTTGTGGAAATTGACAACCCTGCAAATCTTCCTGCCGCTCAGTATAGAGATTATATCGAAGAACCTTATGTAAAAGTTCAGATTATTACGCCGAATGAGTTTGTCGGAACTTTAATGGATTTGGCACAGACAAAACGTGGCATATTTATTAATATGACATATTTGGATAAAGTTCGTGTGGATTTGGCGTATGAAATTCCGCTAAGTGAAGTTATTACCGATTTTTATGACCAGTTAAAGTCAAGAACTAAGGGTTATGCAAGTTTAGACTATGAATTTAGCGAATACAAAAGGTCAAAACTTGTGAAACTTGATATTATGTTGTCAGGTGACGTTGTTGATGCTTTGTCGGTAATTTGTCACGAAGACAGTGCCTTTTATATCGGTCAAAAATTAACGTCAAAATTAAAAGAAATTATCCCAAGACAGTTGTTTGAAGTTCCTGTTCAGGCTGCCGTTGGCGGTAGAGTAATTGCGAGAACCACAATCAAGGCAATGCGTAAAAACGTTTTGGCGAAATGTTACGGTGGTGATATTTCCCGTAAACGTAAATTGTTGGAAAAACAGAAAAAAGGTAAAAAACGTATGAAATCCGTTGGTAGTGTAGAAGTTCCGCAAGAAGCGTTTATGGCTGTATTAAGTTTGGAGGAAGATTAATATTTAATCAATCAGCCCTAAATTTTTCGCTTCCATAGATATTCCAAGTCTGTTTCTCACACCCATTTTCTTAATGAGAGAGGCTACATGAGCCTTCACTGTGTGGTGCGTAATCTGTAAAATTTCGGCTATTTCTCTGTTAGTTAAACCTTGCGTGACATATTTCAGGACTTCCAATTCCCTGTTTGTAATGTTTACACTATTCTTTTCCATACAAAAATCCCGTAAATTATATGACTATAGTAGTATTAAATAGCCCACATTGGTATTAGCCGTTTGGTTAGTGTTTTGTCAGAAAGCCATGACACGACATGGTTTTGGGGTGATTAACATTTCTTTACAAATTGAACAAATCACGCAATTTTGGATTTGAAAAATACTTTATATATATACG
>CAVKDD010000038.1:0-8915 GCA_963654845.1 Acutalibacteraceae bacterium
CGTCAATTCAAGTGTCTTTTATATTGTGCACAGTCTTTGCTGGTGGAAAAATAAAAAAAATGAGCCGATAAGTGACTTATGGCTCAAAAATTTTAAGAATAGCTGGAAGTATGAAAAAGATTTTCAATTTATATATGTATTAAACGCAAAAGATAATCGAAATTCTATTATACACTTCGGCTATATTCAAATCCCACTATCGGGTAATATAAAACTCTCAAGGACAGTTCAGCAAGCCAAAGCAAAGGAGTATCTAAAACATGCAAAAAGGGGCGGAGCCGCAGGCTCCGCCCCTTCAGTAAAAACATTTCTAAATCACTTAAATTTTGTGCATATTATCAATAATTTCTTTTTTCTGAACCCAAATTTCCATGCCAAAATCTTTTCCGCTTTCGGTCAAGGCTTCTTTGATTTCTTTAAAAGAATATTTTGATTTTTCGATATCGCAAAGCATGAACATTACAAAATGACCTTGCATAAGAGTTTGTTTGATATCCTCGATATTAACCTCATATTCAGCCAATACGCCTGTCACTTTTGCGACAATACCTACTTTATCAACGCCTGAAACTGTTACTATTATTTGGTCTGCCATATATCTTCTCCTATGCTTTTTTCTTCGTCTTTGATAATGCCTTCTTTGATTGCTTCTTCAGAAACTATAACTTCTTTTACGGGAACTGCTGCATTTTCAGACTCAGCAATCCATTTTCTGTTAACAAGTTTTCCGATTTTATATCTTTGGCAATAGTTTTTCAAATCTTTTTTAATTTCAGGAGCCAAGATGTATAGAGCGATAATATTTGGTACGCACATTGCAATCATCATAGCATCCGTAATATCAATGATTGATTTAACGTTCATTGCTGAACCGATTACGATAAACAAGCAATAAATAAGGTTGAAGGTAAGAACACGTTTTTTGCCTTCACCAAGAAGGAACGTCCAAGCCTTCTGACCGTAATAAGCCCAAGAAATCAAGGTAGAAACGGCGAATAAAACTGCAATTACCGACAAGATAATCGGGAAGAATGAAATAACTGATTGGAACGCATTAGAGGCAAGTTCAATACCTGAAATATGTCCGACAGCACTTGTTTTAAGAACGTTTGTAATAACAATGGCAAATGAAGTAAACAAGCAAAGCACACCTGTTAAGAAGGTTTCCAACAAGGCTACAAAACCTTGAGAAACATGTTCTTTAGTTTGAGAGGTTGCATAAACAATAGCCGCAGCCCCTGTTCCTGCTTCATTAGACTGAACAGAACGTCTTAAACCGATAATAATTGTACCAAAGATACCGCCTGCAACTGCTGTAGGGTGGAACGCTTCCGTAACGATTTCCATAAACGCAGCAGGGATATGAGTAATATTTGCACCGATTACGATAAGTCCTGACACAATGTATAATAAGCACATTGTAGGGGTAAGAACCGTTGTAACTTTTGCGATACTTTTAATACCGCCAACAACAACAAGTCCGATAAGAACCGCTACAACAAGCCCGATTATCCACGCATAACCGTGAAAAATACTGTGTTGTCCGCCTGTAATGAAGATAAGTTGGTGAGCGGTTTGGTTAATTTGAATCATGTTACCGCCCGTAATACCGCCACCGATACAAAGGATTGCGAAGATTACTGAAAGCGGTTGACCAAGCCAACGCATATTTTTTCTTGTTAAACCGTGTGCAATGTAGTGCATCGGTCCGCCTGAAATTGTACCGTCCAAGTTAAATCTTCTATATTTTACCGCCAAAGTTGCTTCGACAAATTTTATTGACATACCAAGAATTGCACCGACAAAAATCCAAAAAGCCGCCCCAGGCCCGCCGATAGAAATTGAAATCGCAACGCCTGCAATACTACCGATACCGATAGTACCTGACAAAGCTGTTGCCAAAGCTTGGAAAGAGGAAACTTCACCACAACTGCCGTCTTCTGATTTTTCGGCAGGTTTTGCAACAATGTCAATGGCATGTTTAAAGCCCCAAATTGCAATACCTTTGTAATATATTGTGAAAAATATTCCGGCAAATAAAATCCAAAATATGATTAAAGGAACTTTTGAACCGAAAATTGATATCGGGAAAAATATCAAATTCGCTACAGCATCGGAAATCGGTGCAATATGTTTGTCCATAAACGCATCAATATTCATTGCGTTTGCACTCTGCATTCCGCATAATAATACCATTAAAAAAGTCATAAGTTTCTTCATATACTACTCTATCCTTTCAGCCGTTTAAGGTCTGTTCCTTCAGGGTAAATCCATAACCCGTTTTAACTACTAATAGTATAGCAGAAACATAAAATTTTAGATTATTCTTGTTACCAACTGTTACACTTATGGGGTTTTAGCGGTTTGTACAGCCTTGAAAACCTGACATATTGTGTAATTTTTGCCTGCTTGTTTATAAATATTTAAATGTTACAATGGAATTAAGGATAGAGTTAAGTATGATGAGTCAGTCCAAAAAATTATCAATAGCTTTTTATTGGCACATGCACCAGCCTGTTTATCAGATGAATGAAAACGGCGATTTTTTGATGCCTTGGGTAAGGTTGCACGCTGTAAAAGATTATTTGGGAATGGTTTTGTGGGCTAAAAAGTTTGACAAATTGAAGCTTAATTTCAATTTTGTTCCCGTTTTGGTGGATGCAATTATAAATTATGCGGAAAACGGAGCTCATGATATTCACTCAAGATTGACTTTAAAGCCTGAAAATCAACTTAATGACGAGGATAAACTTTTTATCATAACAAACTTTTTTGATGCGAATTATCAAACAATGATTCTTCCGAATGAGGAGTATCACAGGTTATACAAAATTGTTCAAGAAACAGGCGGAAACGATATCTCCGTGTTATCAAATCAGGAATATTCCGATTTAATGGCGTTGTTCAATTTGGCTTGGATTGATTATTCGTTCTATTCAAAGTATCCGAAGTTGAAAAAACTTGTTAAAAAAGGCAAAAATTACACCTTAGAAGATAGAATTGATATTCTTGAAATTCAACGTGAACTTATCAGAAAAATTGTGCCGAGCATTAAAAGTTTGATAAAAAAAGACAAAATCGAAGTTACGACAAGTCCGTATTTTCACCCGATTTTGCCTATCTTGTTGGATTTTAAAAATGTCAAGAAAAACCCGATGCCAAACGGTGACGCTCCTGAGATGAATATTCAGGCGGATGCGGAACTTCAAACAAAAATGGCAATGGACAGAATTGAAGAAGTTTTTGGAAAACGTCCGCAGGGAATTTGGCCGTCAGAACATTGCGTTAGCCCTAAAACGCTTGATATGTTCAGTAATTTAGGCGTAAAATGGACGATTTCCGATGAAGGTATTTTGGCAAATTCCATTCATTTTGAATTTGAACACGATTTTAAGGGGTATATCAGTGAGCCTTATCATTTGTTAAAATCGTATAAAGTGAATACCGAAAAATCAGATATAAAGATGATTTTCAGGGAATCTACAATTCCTAATCTGATTAGTTTTGAATACCAAAACCACAATCCTGAAGCAACCGCTAATGATTTGTACGATAGGATTAAGATTATACAAAGCAAAATTTTGTCTTCTCCTGACAAAGAACATTTGTTGACGATTGCCTTAGACGGGGAAAACTGTTGGGAAAATTATCCGCAAAACAGTGATTCTTTCTTGCAAATTTTGTATTCTTTGATTACCGAAGACGAAACACTTGAAACGGTTTTGATTTCGGATTATTTGGATAACGCAAAAGAAGATAAGCCGTTAAATAAGATTGCGTCAGGTTCTTGGATTAACAGAAATTTCAAATTTTGGATTGATGAACCCGTAAAAGATTTGGCGTGGGCATATTTGAAACGAGTTCGAGAAGACTTTGTTCAATACTCAAAACGTGAGCCGCAAAACCCGAATTTGTGGGCGGCTCAACGAGAATTGTTGATTTGTGAAGGCAGTGACTGGTATTGGTGGTATGGCGAACCGAACGATTCGGGACGTGATAATATTTTTGATTTTTTGTTCCGAACTCATTTGAGAAATGTTTACAGATATTTGGAATTGGATATTCCTTCATTTTTAGACGAACCTTTGGTTAATTTGTCCGCTACAAAGCCTTCAAAATACCCGAGAGCTTTGATTACTCCGAACATTGACGGCAAACCTGTTGTATCAGCCGATGATGAATGGAATAATGCGGGATATATTGAAATTCCTGACGGCCCTGTGCTTAGGGAATCAAAGTTGTTCGACAAAATTCGTTTCGGTAATGATGAAAATAATTTCTACTTGAAATTCAACATGAACAAGTATATCAAGGAAAATTCCGAATTATTGAAACGAACATATCAGATGTATGTTTATTTCAGGACTTCTAATCCGAAACAGGATTTGTCACCTGTAAGATTGATAAATAAAACAGAAAATATTTCGCCTGTTTCAATGGAAAAATTCCACAATGAGCTCCAAATTGCGATTAAAAACGACTCTTTGCAACTTATCAGGTTGATTAAGTCAATTCCCGGGGATATGTGGGTTTTGGAACACACAAAATCCATTGAGGCGGCTTACGGTGAAACTCTTGACCTTAAAATTCCGTTTAGTTTGCTGGATTTTCAGGACGGCGAAACTTTGGAATTTCTGTTTGTTAATGCGAATTACGGCATAAAAGATTTTTATATTCCGAATGAAACCTTGTTGACTGTTTCAAGGTCTGCATTTGCCTTAAAAGAGTAAATTTTTGGATAATGCACCGATTGCGATAATTTGAACTGTTACAAAAAATATTCCCATCTTTAATTCCCCTTTAGTTACATGTTATTAAAGGTTTTTTGTACACTTAAATTGCTAGTTTGTGAAGATATGTTGCAAGGTTTTTTGGGGGGATTTTGTATCACTAATAGCGGATTTAAAAACAGTGAATAAAAAACAAACCCTGCTGATAAATTCAACAAGGTTTGTTTAAAGTTGTGTCGAAATTTCGACTTACAATTATTAACCAAATTAGTCAAAAGTGTAGCTGATAATTGCAGCTTCTCTTGCTTTTTTGATTGCTCTTGCAATCATTCTTTGGTGTTCTGCACAGTTACCGGTAATTCTTCTAGGAATAATTTTTCCTGCTTCTGTTAAGTATCTTCTCAATTTTGCTGCGTCTTTGTAATCGATAGCTTCAACTTTATCTGCACAAAGACTGCAATTTTTACGTTTCTTTTTATCGTCTTGTCTTGCCATTTTTATTTTGCCTTTCTAGCCTTGTAGTTACTTTTTACTAAAATTTATTTTCCTTAGAACGGAACTTCCTCATCGTCCATTAACACGTCAGTGTTAGCTTCTGCACCGTCCATATCTCCGAAGGTGATAATATCGCCGTCAGAAGAAGAGCTGTCAGAAGACGGTGAACTTCCGCCCATTAATTCAATAGTAGAGGCTTCAATTTCAAAAACTCTTTTTTCTGTTCCGTCATCCATTTTGCTGATTCCGTTTTGCAAACGACCTTCAACCAAAACTTTTTGGTTTTTAGAAAGTCCTTGAACAACTGATTCTAAAGAATTTCTTTTAGAAATTACTCTTACCAAGATTTCATCTTGAGTTCCGATGTTCAATACAAAAGACGAAACGGCAACATTGTTTGATGTGAAACCTGTTTTCGGAGTTTTGTAAACTATACCTGTTACTACTGCTTTTGCTAATGTCATTTATTTTTCCTTAATTACTTTACTATACTGAAGCTTTTGCTTTTGTTTCAACAAACATTGTTCTCAAAATGCTGTCAGTCAATCTTAATTGTCTTTTGAATTCAGCAACTTTGTCAGCAGGAAGAGCCAAAACTAAAGTTGAGAAGAAACCGTCTCTGAAGTTTTGGATATCGTAAGCCAATTTTTTTCTGCCGCTTTTTTCAGTAGAAACAACGCTTCCGCCAAATTCGTTTACTGTTGATTCAAGTTTTTCGATTGCTTTATCAACTTCTTCTGCATCTAAATTAGGTTTGAATATAACCATTAATTCATAATTTTTCATTTATAATTCTCCTTTTGTACTATTTTTCAGTTTATATCCTTATACTATCATGAAAAAATTAAATTTTACAACATGTAATTTGCGACAAAACTGTATTCGGCAGGTCCGATGAGAAAAATATGATTATTATGAAGTCCCGAATTTCTGCACCATTCAACGTTTACAACGCCTCCGAGAAGATTAACTTTGACTTTCTCCTCTGTTAAGTTATTTAAAACACCTGCCACAATACACGCACAAGCACCTGTTCCGCAGGCTAGGGTTATTCCGCAACCACGTTCGTAAACTCGCATTTCAATTTCGTTTTTGGAAAGGATTTTGACAAATTCCGTGTTAGTTTTTTCAGGGAAATACGGGTGTTTTTCCATAACAGGGCCGTAATTTTCCGCCAAATACATCGGGTCTTCGTCAGAAAATATTACACAGTGCGGATTTCCCATTGATACGGGAGTGATTTCAAAGGTTTTGTCTTTCGCAGTAACAGTTGTTTCGCCTTTGAACGGAATTTTAGCGTGTTCAAGCTCAGGAATTCCCATATCCACCCTGACAGTGCCGTCTTCTTGGATTTCAGGTTTGATTACTCCTGCCAATGTTTGAACGCTGAAACATTTTTTATCGACTAATTTTTTGTCGTAAACGTATTTTGCAAAACATCGCATTCCGTTTCCGCACATTTGAGCGATTGAACCGTCCGAATTGTAGAAATACCAAGCAATATCGGTGTCATAATTCTTTGACAAATCAGGAATAATCATTCCGTCAGCACCGATTCCAAAATGTCTGTCACAAAGCTTTTGAGCCAATTTGTCCATTGGCAATCCTGTTTTTTCGTATTCCGCATAATCTAAGATTACGAAATCATTTCCGCAACCTTGCATTTTTGTAATTTTTATTTCCGCCATAATTTCACCTCTTTTGATGAAATTATACCGTAATCAAAAGGTAAATTGCAAATTTATGCTTTTACTTCCATCGGTTCGTACGGTTGAAGATTTTGCAAAAGTCGGGCTTCTTGCTGTGCTTCTGCCTTTTCGTGCCTGTTTTTATCGATTTTGGCAAAAACAGCTTCCCCGATTTTTTGACCTATCGTTGAGGCGGTCAAAGAGCCTGCAACAAACAGTACGCCTTTAACTATCGGAGCCCATTTTTTATCAATAGGAAGTTTGCTCAAAACAACTTTGTCAAGGTTTTTCTTCATCCAACCTTCACCTGCGAACATGCCCAAAATCATTGCACCTTCCGAGAATAGAGTTTTTTCTCGGTCTTCTTTTTTCGCAAGAATAACCTTTGTTGCTCCCGATGCGACAATCAACGGGTTAATATTATTTTTGACAAATTTGACGGTTTTAGATAATCCGTTAAATACTTTGTCAGATTTTGCTAATTTTGAAAAAATTGAGGTTGCTTCATCTGCAACATGAGCGGCTTTAGAGCTGTGTTTTGCGGCAGTTTCGACAGTTGCTTGAAGAGCATTTACACACTGTCCGCCAAGCACAGGATAACGTGTCCAGTCACCGCTTGAGACCTTGTTATAATTTGTACCTACAAATGCGTATGTTGCTATCGGACTAAATGCCATGAAAAATACCTATACTACACTACATATCACATCTATATAAAGTATTTTTTTTTGAGGTTTTTGCACAAAACACGCATTTTGTTACATAACTTAATCGTTTTTGCAAACTTTTTTAACAATTTGTGTCGGGGTAATATTTAAACATTTCAATTCTTTGCAGGTAGTTTGACGTCTTGCCCATAAACACGGCTTTAACGGACAATTATCATCTGCCAAAATTGGCACTACGTTTTCGCATTTTGGAATAAGTGCATTTACATCTGTCGGTCCGAAGATTACATAAGTTTGAGTGTGTAATGCAACCGCAACATGTAGCGGTGCAGAATCCGAGCATAAAAATTTCTCGGCAGAAGAAATCAATTCCGCCAAATCTTTTAAATTTTTGGTTGTTCCGTACAGGTTTGTGAAATTTTGGGTTCTTACGTTTTGTAAGATTTTTTCAATACATTCCTTATCGTCAGGTCCGCCGACAAGAAGAACTTTTTTTCCTTCCGCAACGAGTAAATCAATCGTTTGAGCCCAAATTTCAGGGGAAATGGTTTTTATGCAACCTTTTTGAACGCTTAATTTGCTCACTCCGGGGTGAATAAGTACGGAATTGGTGTATTTTTCACGTCTTTCGATGTCGATTTCGGGAAGTTCCGTGTTAATGTCGGTCAAATCACGAATTAAATCGTGGTACATCTTGCAGGCGTATTGTTTTTTGTTTAACGGAACGGCGTGGGTAAGCAAAAGTTCACTCAATTTTCCCGTGTTGTACCCGCAACGAACTTTTATTCCCGTTAAAAATAATAAAATACTTATCAATTTGTTTCCGCCTGACGATACGACAATATCGTATTTTCTATGTCTTGCGGCGAACAAAAGTTTCAGCATTTCCAAATATTTATTTTTGCCCTTAACATCAATCAGCAACAAATTGTCGATAATTGAGGTTAAATCTTTGACACTTTTGCTGCGAGGTTCAAGGGCTAATGTTATTTCGGAATTTGGAAACTCTTTTTTTAGCGAAATTAAAGTAGGAAGAAAAAATATTTCGTCCCCGATTCCGCCAAAATTTATCGCAAGTATTTTTTTACTCTCAGCCATAAAACAATTATACTCAAAAATAATCAAACTTCACACATATTACTAAAATTTACAAAACAGTAAATCAAAAGGGATTAGAACCGTTGTCCTAATCCCTTATATCTTTTTTCTATGCCAACAATGCTTCAAGAGTTTTAGCGTTTGATTCGGCACGTTTTTGGCTGATTAAATATTTTTCTACAGCAAGTTCGATTGATTTGTCGTTTAGTGAAATTACGTTTTTATCTTCCAAGTTG
>CAVKDD010000039.1:0-8843 GCA_963654845.1 Acutalibacteraceae bacterium
GATATGAACTTATCTTTAGACTTTAATTCTTCGGCAATATTTTTAAATTTCGGGTTTTCCCAATGGAATTTTGACCATTTTTCATCATTTACCCACTCAGTATTTTTCCAATCAATTTCGCTAAATTTATTTATTTTTTTGCCGTCACGACCCGTAATATTTTCCAAAATATTTGCAACATAATCGGTCGTTTTATTCGTATTTTTATGTGCTTCTCTTAAAAGAGCGATACTGTCATTAGAAAACCAAGAATTTGTATTGATTGGAATTTCAGGGGAAATAATTTTATTGGCAAGTTTTGAAATACCTTTTGCCAAATAACTTGCAGAAAGGCAGACAATCAAAGTTCCGGTAAATTCTCTGAAAAAGGTTTCAAATCCTGCGTTTGCGTTACGTTCTTTTGTGTCAATATAAGTTCTTGGTCCAACCATTGCAAAAAGGTCAATTCCGACCGCATTTGCCATTGGATTTGTGTCAAGAGTTCTCAAAACTTGAGTAGCAATTCCGTCAATCGCACCGCCAAAAGTCGGACGTTTATAATTCGAGGTATTATTCGCAATATTAGTAATCATTTCTTTTCTCCATAAAATTAAAAAGTTCCCAAACAATTTGAGGGAACTTTACATACTTATCAAAATTCTATTCACAACAAAGTTATTGTAAGTCCCAACATCGACACTTACAGCAACAGCAAATTGAATTTTGTGGAGTTTTAAACATCATATTTTTACCTTCGCAAACTAACTTATAAAAAACAAAAATAATTGTCAATACTACAATTATTAATCCGTAATAATTATATCCATCGGCAAGTCAAATTCTTCAACGGGCAAAGCCTCGACACACAACTCTTTTGGGATTGCACAAATCGTTTTTGCGTTTACATTTTTTAAAAATCTGTCATAAAATCCGCCACCATACCCCAAGCGATAACCCTTTTTGTCAACCGACAATGCGGGAACAATAATTAAGTCCAAAATTGAAGGAGAAACAGGAGCAGAGCAGGGTTCGCAAATTCCAAGTGTGGATTTTTCGATTTTTTCACCTTTTTTATACGGACAAACCAGCAAATCCTCGCCCCGAACTCGTGGAAAATAAAAATTTTTATTATCATTTAACAAATCCAAAAAATTCATCTCAAATTTTGTCGGATAAAAAAGCATGACATTTTTAGAAATTTTATAACTTTCATTTTGTCTTATTAAATAAGTCAAAATTCTTGATTTTTCAGGAATATCAAGGCTTTTTCTGATTTGTTTTGCGAATTTTCTGAGTTCGTTTTTCATAATGTCAATATATAATTAAAACAAAAATTTTTCAAAAAATACAAATGCCGTAATAAATATATTACGGCGGAGATTAAATAAACACGAGAAATTATTGGAAAATTATGCAATGTAGCAAGACAAAAGCGTTTCGCCCGACAATTTCATCTTTTTCAAAGCTCTCAATTCTGTTTGTCTGATACATTCTTTTGTTACGCCATAAATGTTACCGATTTCTTCCAGCGTGTATTTTTCGGTATCATCCAAGCCGTAACGCATTTTTACGACCTCTTGTTCACGTTCTTTCAAGGTTGAAATCACGTTATTTATGTCATTTTTCAAGGATTGATATTCCATATTTGCCGAAATCAAAGTGGAATTATCCGCCAAAATATCAGCAATATTCAACTCTTTGCCGTCATTGCGTTCAAGTCCGTTTTCGATAGAAACGGTTTTTGTATATGCGGACAAAAACATTTCGATTTTATCGGGTGACATTTGCATTTTCTTTGCAACGTCTTCATTTTTAACCGTAGCGTTATTTTCTTGTTCCATTTGTGATTTCACTTTTGAAAATTTTGACAAAGTTTCTTGAATATATACAGGAATTTTCATGCAGTGAGATTGTTCCGAAATAGCCTTAAACATTGATTGTTTAACCCACCAAGCGGCGTAAGTTCCAAAACGATAACCGAGTTTGTAATTGTATTTTTCTGCGGCAATCATCAAACCCAAATTACCTTCCTGAATAAGGTCAATCATCGGCAACGCTGACATGTGAATTGATTTTCTCGCAACGGTAACAACCAATTTCAAGTTTGCTTGAATAAGTTTTTGTTTTGCTTCCAAATCGCCTTGCTCAATACGTTTCGCAAGTTCAACTTCTTCTTCTGCGGTTAATTGAGGGTAGGCTGAAATTTCTCTAAGATAAGCCTGTAAAGCATTGTCATTTGAATTTGTGTTTTCTACTACTTCGTTTTTTGCAGGGTTGGAATTTTTCGGGGTAACTTTCATTTCGATTAGTGAATCTTTTTTCATAAAACTTAAACTCCTTATTTGAACAGATTTTTTAGACAGCACCTGCCGTCTTGGGGAAATGTAACACGAGATGATATATACAAAATATATACCCAAGTATATAAAAGATGTGACATGTAGTTAAGAAATATTAAGGTAAACTTTTGTAAAGGGCATGCCAACAAGTTTATTCATATTATAATTTAGGTGTGGAGATGGAGGAATAAAAATGGGATTTGACCTAAAAAATAAAAAGAAAGTTTGTGCAATATCAGTATTAGTAGTATTGATTGCGGTTTTAGTCGGTGCAATTTGCGTTGAAAATTACCACATCAAACAAGTAAAAGCAGAACGTGAAAAAATCAGACAAGAACGTGTTGCCGCAGAACAACAGCAACAACCTGACAAAAGACCGTCAGATTATGCGGTAGGTAAAGATTTCAATTCTGTAGCAAAAAGCGGAAAACCTGTATTCACCTTATTCTATGCAGATTGGTGTCGTTATTGTATCAGATTCATGCCTGTATTTGAAGAAATTGCAAATAAATACGGCAAAGAAATCGAATTTGCAAAGGTTAACGTAGAAGACCCGAAATACAAATCTTTGGTTGATGAACACAAAATCAGCGGTTTCCCGACAGTAATTATCATTGATAAAAAATATGATAATAAAGTAATCGTGCCAAATTCAAGCATGGGAAATGTTGAAGATTTGAGTGCGGAAGTTGAAAGATTTGTAAAAATCAGAAGACTTTTAGATAAAAAATAGGAATCACATTAAGATATTGTAATAATATACTTTCTTTTTGATTGTGTGTTAGGTACAATACAGATATAGTTTCGGTTTGCCGAAAGCTTGGGGTGGCGGTTGTTTCCTGCATTCAATATGGTTCAATTACACTGCACTTCAAGTTGTCTGACTCAGACAGAAAAATTCATCTTAACATTTGTTCACATTTAACGTTATTTTAGCAATTTTTTATTTGTTTCAGACTCTATATAAATAGAAGGTGTAAGTTATGAAAGTAGATGTAGTAAATCAAAATTACAGGAACAGTGTCAGCATTAGACAACAGGCTGCCAAAAGACAGGCTCAAGCCTCCACGACACAGCAAAGTACGCAAAATGCAACTCCTGCGTTTACGGGCGGAGCATTGACAGACATTCAAAAGAAGTTTTTGTCATACTTCCCGAAAAGTGAACGAGTTTTGTACAACAAAATGAACAAAGTTGCAGATTTCATTCAAGGTGAAATGGGCGGCATTATTATCACAGGTATCGGTACAGGTTTGGTAGCCCCATGGCCTATCGCATTTAACCCGTTGGTTAAGGCAAAACCGGGTGCAACCGAAGAAGAAAAGAAGGAAGTCGAGAATACTAAAAAATATACCGCAATGCGTCAAATCGTATCAGCAGTCCTCGCAATCCTTATTCAAGGCGGTGTTCAAAAACCGATTGATAAATTCTTATTAAGTCTGACAAACGACCCTGAAACTGCAAAATGGTTCTCTAATATTTACAATCAATCATCTTTCCAAGATGAAAAATATATAACTTCTCAAGTTAAAAAAGAAATTAAAAAAGGCACAACCGATTGGAAGTCAGTAATAGTTGACGGCGAACCCGCTAAAACAAAAGAAGCCGCTATTGCTCAATTAGTTAAAAACAGAAAAAATGAACAAATTGAGAATTTAGTTAAGGCAATAAAAGACAGTGGCGTAATTCCAACAGGCGGTGTAAATCTTGAAAACGAAAAATTTGCAGAAATTTTGAATGAAAAAATTGATGATTACATTGATTTTGCAAAATCTTCAAAAATTGATGATGCAAAAGTAGATTCTTACGTTAGAAGAGGTCGTGAACTTGTTGATAACGAAGGTTATTTAAGAAAAGTTCTTGGTGACGAGGCTCTCAATACACTTGAAAAAGTCACTGTTGACGATGCTGAACAAATCTCACCAAAAGCCTTAAAAGAATATTTAATCAAGCAAAAAGAAACGGCTCCGAATGCCGAAACTAAGAAAATTTTAAGTGAATTGATTAACGACAGCGATAATACTCGTGAAAGTTTCTGCAGACGTACTCTTGAACGTATAGATTCAGATAAAGCGGCTTGTAAAGACGGCATATACACAATGGACGGGTATTATGATTACTTAATGAAAAAGAACAATGCTCTTGAAGCAAAAGCAAATGAGTTTGAAGCATTAAAAATCAAAGATTTGAAAGAGGCAACTCCTCAAAAAATCAAACAAATTATCGGTAAACTTGCTGAAATTTGCCACTTTGACAAAAACGATAAAACAGCAAGAAGAATCTTCTGTAGAACAGGCGTATTCGACCCAAGAGAAACAGAAGAAATTATCCCGAAAATTTGTGATGATTTAGTTTCTGCATACAAAGATTTTGCAGGTCATAAATTCAAGATGTTCAAGCAAATGACAAAAGTCCTCGTAGGTGTTGGCGTTACATTGCCAATCTCTTGCACGGCTTTGAACTGGATTTACCCGAGATTTATGGATATCTTCTTCCCAAGTTTAGGCGGCAAAAAGCCTGAAAAGGTTGCACAAAATCCGCAACCTGAAAATAAAGGAGGTGTTGCATAATGGCTAATCCAATCAGTACAGGCGTATCAAGAGTTTTAGGCGGGATTACAAAATCAACACCGTATAACTGGGCTACGAAAAAAGTAAACAGAAAAACAATGGAAAGTGCTATCGCCTACACCACAATCGGTTCTATCGGATTGAAAGATTTTGTTGGTTGCGGTATGTATGTTTATCAAAGTATTAACAACGAAAAAATTCCTGAAGAAAGAAGAAAATTCGTTGCAGCATTAGACTTGACTAACGGTGCATTGATGATTGCTTCTCAAATTATGATGTTCTTTGCAATGAGAAAAGTTAATGATAAATTGTTCCACAAATTGTTCAAATCTTTCGATAAAGAAGGTAAAGCAATGGGTCAAAACATCAGACGTTTCAGAGCGGAACAAAAATTGGCAGGTCAACCAATCGATGACAAAGCAAAATTGCGTGACTCTTACTTAGGAATGAAAGATGTTGCATACTCTTTGTTCAAATCAGTAACAGAACTTGTTGCCGCAACAATTCTTGCAAAACGTATCATCGTTCCGTTCATCGCAACACCTTTGGCAAGCAAAGTTGAAAAATATATGGGTAAAAAGACCGAAAATTCTAATGACCCAAACAAGGTTGAAGACAAGTCAACCCCTTCAATGCAAGGTAAATTAGACATTATTTCTTCAGAAGCAATGACTACACCGCCTGTTGAAGAAAGCACAAACTTGTTAGACAGATATAAAAAACAATAAACACCTTCAAAAATAACTACAAAAAGCCCGTTGATATAATCTTCGGGTTTTTTGCATTTTTAAAAGCGTGTTACATAATCGAATTTACCAAAACTTGAATATAACGTTTAACCGCAGGAGTAATGAGCAAATCAGGTTCTGAACTTGTGAAATCATCAAGTACAAAAATCGCCTTTTTAACATCGCCGCACTGTTCATACAGCATGCCAAGCATTACTCTATCCAACGAAGATTTCTTTTTATTCTTATATTCTTGGAGTTTAACCTGAGCAAGCCCTCTTTGTTTGTAGCATTTTGCAAGTTGTTGGTAATACTCCAAATTCAGCGGATACTGCTTTAGTGCATTTTGAAAACAATCCTGTGCCAACTCGGGATAGCCAATCGTCATATAAACTTTGCCCAAATTATTAAAATATGTGGCAGTAGCTTGAGTATTCGGATTTAGACTTATTGCCATTTTAAATTCCTGAATTGCCGCATAGTAATCTCGCTCTTCCACATACATAATCCCAAGATTGTTGTGATGATAAGCGTTTTTTTCAGGGTCAATAACATAAGTTGCAATCGTTCCGGCAGCATTTGCGGTTTGCACACTCAAATATATTATAAGAATTGCCGTAAGTATCTTCTTCATTACTAACCTTTATAATTACATTTTGCCAAAATTCAACTACAAAACGGAAATTTCCATGCCTTCATACGGCAAGTAAACGTTTTTATTCATTGCGGTATAGTGTTCCTTAATTTTGCCCAACTTAATATCATTATAAGACGGGTCAAAATGGAAAAACGCCAACTTTCTCGCCTTTGCCTGTTTCATAACCTCTATTGCCATGTCATAAGTCGAATGTCCGTAACCCTGTTTTGGCGAATGCGGATTTAGGTAATCTTCAGTCGTATATTGGGTATCATGGATAAGTAAATCGCAATTTTTCGCAAATTGTACAAACTTCTTATCCCCGCCAAAGTAGCATTCCTTATCCGTTGCGTAAACCAAAGATTTGCCTTTATATGTGATTTTATAAATCATCACACCGTCTTGCGGGTGAACATAAGATTTATAAAAAGTTATAAGCACGTCCTCATCTTCCTGATTTACCTCATTAAGATTAACAAGTTGCGGCTGTTGACCTGTTTTTAGCAAAATTGCCTGTTCTGATTTAAGACCTTTAATATCAATCCCGCCTGCAATATCCCCCAAATCCACAGGGAAAGTTCTACCGAACAAAACATCCGACAAACAATCAGATAGCGACATATTAACAGGTTCAGCACCCATAATCATCAATTTTGTAGATTTCAGATGAAGCGGTTTGAAAAAAGTAAGTCCGATAATATGGTCTTGGTGAATATGTGATAACAAAACCAAAGCCTCGATTGGAGTGCGTTCGTTTGGATTGATTGAAGAGGAAATAGATTTTTCCATTAACTCATCGCCCACACTGACAATACCCGTGCCTGCATCAAGAATTATCAGGTGACCGCCGACATTCACTTCAACACAAGAGGTATTTCCGCCAAATTCGTAAAAATCTTTATTGGCAACAGGAAAACTCCCTCTCACACCTCTAAATTTTACACTAAATTCACTCATCATCTCTTCCTCAATCTTGTTTTTTTATTTCGTAAGTTGCTGATTGGTCTTGTTTTTCACCCGTGTAAATTATACTTCCGAAAACCAACATTTTGGCTGTTTTTTGGATATTTTTCAATCTCGTTTCTTTCCAATCCAAGTCAAAAGTTACCTTATCTTTTGTATTTGTAACGGTAACAATTCTAAAAGCGTTCGGATAAGACACCAACGCCGGAGAACTTACATACAAAACATTGTCATGCTGAGTAACTTTTGCGGCATGGTAATGACCTTGAAATACTCCAATCGGATTTTTGTAACTTTCAATCAAAGCCTTCACTGCAGCGGCATTTTTCAACTTATGACTCGGGCTTGCAAACGGCTCAATAACAGGAACGTGCATAAACAAAAGAACAACGTCATTTTTTGAACTGTCTAACTCTTTTTTAAGCCATTTGAATTGAGTTTCGTCAATATAACCGTTTGAAGTAATTTCATCAGTTATAATATTATCAAGCACAATTACCTTAAAATTTTTCTTCGGTGAAAAAGCGTAATATGGCTTTTTAAACTTGAAATCAGGGTTTGAATTTCTCAACATTTCCATATAAACAAGAGTGTTCAAATATCCGCCAACACATCTGTCATGGTTTCCGAAAGCAAAATACCAAGGAGTATTGAGTTTTTCCATGTGCGGCAAAACGGCTCTTAATTCTTTTTCAAAAGATTTATCAATCAAATCTCCCGTAACCATAACAAAATCCAAGTCACTTTGTTCATTGATTTGCTCAACCGCATCGTCAAGTAAAGCAGGAGATTCACCGGTCATTTTGTAAGTCGTATTAGCACCGTGTTCCAAAAAGTGAACATCGCTTAACTGTGCGAATGTCAAACTCGTTGCACCAACTCCCGAGCATGCCTGTAATCCGTAAAGCATTCCCGCCGTTAATACTAACGTAATTAGAGCGTTAACACATTTTGTGAAAAAGCTTTCTTTTTTGGTACGTTTTTTTATTCCGCTTTTCTTATTTTTGTTCATCTTGACTACTTTCCAATAATTTCTTTATCTCATTATATTTGTTTTCCAAATACAAGTCATCATCAGATAGAATGAGAGCTTTGTCAATGTTCATCAAGGCACTCACATAATCCTTCATTTCTAAGTCACAATAACCCATGTACTCATAAATTTTTGAAGTTTGAATATATGGGAGCAATTCTTTAAATATGGTTTTTGCTTGTTGATAATTGCCGTTTTTATACAAAATTTTTGCCTTGTCGAATTGATATTCGGGACAATTATTTAACTTTATTGCCATTTCATTGTCGGCTTCTGCATCTGCGATTTTGCCCAACTCAAATTCAGCACGGGATTTAATCGCATAAGCCAAATCATCTTTTGAATCAAAGGTCAAATATTTATCAATCGGATTGATGACAGCTTCATAACGTCCGACATCAAACAACGTAATCGCCGTTGACAAATATGCCTGAGCAAAATCAGGTTTTGCCGAAACAGAACTGTTATAAGCATCCAAAGCCTTCATATACTCTTTTTTTTCTCTATAGTAATTCCCAAGATAATAAAACGCCAAATACGCATTATTCGCTTTAGTACCTTTCAACAAGGTTTCATACTCGTTGCGTTCATCAC
>CAVKDD010000040.1:0-8556 GCA_963654845.1 Acutalibacteraceae bacterium
CCTTTATGTTGTGGTATTCAATTTCTTCAACATCTTTTACAATTATAAGATTGAAGGACGTGAAAACTTACCTAAAAATCATAAGGATAAGTATATTTACGCAGCAAACCATGTGTCAATTTTTGACCCGACAATGGTTGTAATGGCAGCACTTCGTCCGATTGCCTTTATGGCAAAGAAAGAACTTTTTGAATCGGGTGAAAAGTTAAGTTGGCTTGTAAAAAGGCTCGGAGCTTTTGCGGTTGACAGGACAAAACCTGAAATTGCAACTTTTAAAACGGTAAAAGATATTATCGGTACGAGTTGGTCTTTGGGAATTTTCCCACAAGGCGGAACACGACCTTATGGCAAACTTGAAGGTATAAGAAAAGGTTTTGTGGCGATTGCAAGAGCCGCAAAAGCCGATATCGTTCCTGTTGCTATTGCAAATTGGGACGGTTATCCGAAATTGAAGCCGTTTACACGCAGAAACGTTACAATTAAAGTCGGAAAACCTATTTCTTACAAATTAAAAGATGATGAAATTATTTATGAATGGAGTAAACAAATTTCCGAATTGGCGGATTATGAAAACTGTGCTCCAATTCCTGAATCTTACAAGGAAAAAGTTGCGGGATAGGTTGCAGGTAATGGCAAATATCTCAGCATTTTGTAATTAAAAATTTCATCATTTTAGAATTGCAAATATAAAATTTTAAATATTTAACAAAAAGAATAAAGCCCCTTTTCAGGGGCTTTATTTATTAAAGAAAGGAATTTTGTTTATTATCTATGCTGTTCGGTTAGATTTTATTTAATTCTTCCAATGCTGCTTTTGCTGTATCTGCAACACCTTGGTCAGCATCGTTAGTTGCAACCGTGAATACTGTTGTTAAGTCTTTTTTGTATTCAGGGCGTTGAATGTAACTCAATGCTTGGATTGCTGATGCTCTAACAAGAGGGTCAGGGTTGTCTTTTAATGTATCAACAACTTTTGCCGCTCCCGGAAGTTCTGTTAATGGAACAGTTTTGTCTGATAATTTTGCAATTTCTTCACCGTAGCATTTTTGGATTGTTGCTAATGTGAACAAAGCGTAGCTTTTATTTCTTTCTGCTTTTTCTTTAGGTGAAAGTGTATTTGCTAATTCTTTTTCTTGGTCTGTAACTTCTTTACCTGCTAACATTTTTTCTCTTGCTGCAACTTGTTCAGGAGTTACATCTTCTAATGATGTTGTATCTACATCAATAAGGTTTGACAAAGCATCTACGATTTTGCTGTCTAATAATGAGTCTGCTTTTTCAGGAGAATTTTTAATAGTATTTGTAATTTCCTTCATTGCAGCTTCCTGATCATCGTAGTTGTTACCTGCAAGTCTTGATGCGAAAGCATTTACATCAACTTGTGGAGTTACTGCTTCAGGTTGCACCACTTCAGGTTTTTGTTCAGGAGCTTTAGGTGCTTCTGTTACAACCGGAGAGGGTACGGCAGGTGCTGCAGGTGCTGCAGGTGCTTCAGTAATTTGAGGAGCTACAGGTTGAGCCGGTGCATTATTATTGATTTGTGCCGGAACTACTTGAACTTGTTGCGGTTGAGGAGCAACAGGAGCTTGTTGAACAGGTGCCGGAGCAGGTTCAGGTGCCGCTTGAGGTGCTACCGGTTGTTGCGGATAATACACAGGTTGTGTTTGAGCCTGCGGATAATTGTAAACCGGTGCTTGCGGATAAGCGTATGTCGGCATTGTTACCGGAGCATATTGAGGCTGTTGTGCTGCCCCTTGATTACCCACTGTAGGGTTATTGATTTCGATATTTACTGCGTTTAATTTTGGTTGTGGCTGTGCTTGTGGTGCCGGAACAAAAGCTTGTTGAACAACATAAGGAGCCATTGCACATGGAACTTGATTCATTTAAATTTCCTTTCCTTTTATAAATGTGAGTCTATTACCATTCTACCGTTTAAATACACCTGAAGATAAAATATTGCTAAAATCAGAGATATTTTTAATAAAACTTTACAATAAATTTTAAAAATGCGAATATAGTTGACTTTCAGCCCTCTTGATATTTTAAGTGATTTAACATTGGAAAGATTACGTTTTTTATGGTAAAATCTTTGTCGTAAGGGATAATAAATCGTTGAAAGTGTAGATATACTTGAGGATATAGATGAAGATAGATATTAAAAACAAAAATTCAATCAGAAAAGCATTTGGAAAAACTTTAGCACAATTAGGTTCTCTAAATGAAAAAATTGTTGTCATGGATGCCGATTTGGCATGCTCAACTCAAACAAAAATGTTCGGGGATAAGTTTCCTGACAGATTTTTTGATTCGGGGATTGCAGAACAAGATATGGTAGCGACCGCAGCAGGATTGGCTTCGGAAGGAAAAATTCCGTTTATCGCAAGTTTTGCCATGTTCGCAACGGGTAGAACTTATGACCAAATCAGAAACAGCGTTTGCTATCCGAAGTTTAACGTAAAAATTATCGGTACTCACGGCGGTATTACCGTTGGGGAAGACGGAGCAACCCACCAAGCGTTGGAAGACATTGCTTTGATGCGTAATATTCCGAACATGCAAGTTGTTGTTCCTGCAGATTGCAGAGAGTGCGAAGAGGTTATTAAATATGCTTCTTTACATGACGGTCCTATGTATATAAGAATAGCAAGAAGTAATGTTGCGGATATTTTTGACGAACATTATCACTTTGATTTTAAAAAGGCAACTGTACTGGAAGAAGGTTCTGATGTTACCGTTGTCACAAATGGTGAAACTTTGGCGGAAGCCTTGTTAGCGGCTGAAAATCTTAAAGCGGAAGGTATTTCGGTTGAAGTTATTAATGCTTCTGTTGTTAAACCTTTGGATTCTCAAACAATTATTGACAGTGCAAAGAAAACAAACTTGGTAATTACTGTTGAAAATCACTCAATAATCGGTGGTTTAGGTTCTGCGGTTTGTGAAGCTTTGAGTGAAAAATACCCTACAAAAGTTTTCAGAATCGGTATAAATGACGAATTCGGTCAAAGCGGTAATTCTGATGCGTTAATGGAATATTACGGACTTGATGCAAACGGCTTAACCAAGAGAATTAAAACAATTTATCAAAAAAATACTACAGCAAGGAAATAACAAATGATTACATTTCAACACGTCACAAAAAGATATAAAAACGATCATTTTGCCCTAAAAAATGTCGATTTGGAAATTCACTCGGGTGAATTTGTCTTCATCGTTGGAGCTTCGGGTGCAGGAAAATCTACATTAATGAAACTGTTATATGCCGAAGAAAAACCGACAAACGGTATAATTTCTATTGGCGGTTTGAATATCGCAAATATCGCAAATAACAAAATTCCGAATTTAAGACGTTGCATGGGGATTGTTTTTCAGGATTATAAATTATTACAAAATCAAACGGTTTATGATAATGTTGCTTACGTTATCCGTACAATGGGTATAAGCAGTAGAGAAATAGACGCAAGGGTTCACGGAGCTTTGAAAATCGTTGGTTTGACCGACAGATTGCGTGCAAAACCTTCAGAGCTTTCAGGTGGTGAACAGCAAAGGGTAGGTATCGCAAGAGCGATTGTAAACGGACCGCCGTTGTTGATTGCAGATGAACCTACAGGGAATTTAGACCCTAAAAACTCAATGGAAATTATGCAAATCCTTGACCAAATCAATCAAAGGGGGATTACGGTTATCGTGTCAACTCACGACAACGCAATGGTTGATTATTTCAGAAAACGAGTTATCACTCTTGATCAGGGACAAATAGTAAGAGATATACAAGCAGGTACTTATGAATAAGAATTTAAAAGCAAATGTAAAAAGTCAAATTCCAAAAGGCTGGTTGTGCGAGTTGAGAATACTTCACAGACTTGGTATGGAAACTTTGAGCGATATAATCAGAACGGGCTGGGTAAATGTCATCATTATTACAACAATGGCTGCAATTTTGATGATATTTGGAGCATGTTTCCGTACGGCGTTGTCAATTTCCGCTTTTTCAAAGGAATTTGGTAAAGCCTTGGAAATTTCGGTATATTTGAAAGACAGTGCCGATCCCGCTAATGTTAAATCGGAAATTCAAAAATTTGACCACGTTGAAGATATAAAAATAATTACCAAAGCCGAGTCGTGGAACAGGTTGAAAAACGAAATGTCCTTGCCAAACATCGACAATCCGTTGCCTGATACCTTGAGGGTTAAGGTGGATTCGCCTGAAAGTTTGCAGCCTGTGTTTGATGATATTAAGCAAATTCAATCAGTAGAAGATATGTATTACGCAAAGGATTTGGCTAAGAAAATCGAACTGGTTAACCATGTATTAAAAACGATAACCCTTGTAGTTATTGCAATTATGGGCTTGCTGACGATTACTATTATTAATAACACTATCCAACTTGTTATCCAATCAAGGAAGGATGAAATCGAAATCATGAGATTGATGGGTGTAAGTAATTGGTATATCAGGTTTCCGTTCATTATGCAGGGTGCTTTTTACGGACTTACGGGTTCGTTGCTTGCAATGATTCCGCTTGCGTATATTCAAAACGGACTGGCGAATGTGCATAAATTTTTCATGATTCCGGCACCTGCCAATGCTCACGGAATTGTCCTTATTGTTATGTTTTCAATGAGTATTCTGTTCGGTGCTGTCGGAAGTTTTTGGTGTATCAAGAAACATCTTCAGGTATAGATTTTAATGATTGATAATAATAATATAGTTTTAATCACGGAAAGTGATGAGGTCGCAAAATCAGTTTTAACCAAACTGGTTTTGTTGCGTGGAAATGACAAAATTTCTGTTTGTCCGTTGCATAACCTAAAATCTGCGATTAAAAATTCGACTTTCAGCGTTGCTATACTTGTCAAAACTCCTGACGAAACGGAAGAAGATATCTTAAAATATATTTCAACAATTAAACAGGCTAAAAGTACCGTTGAAATTTTGCTGTTGTTGCCTGAAAATAATTCAGAATTTCTGTTGAAGGCTTATGATAGCGGAATTTATGATTATTTGTTGTTTGAGGCATCTGAGGCTGATTATATGGTGAAAACAGTTAATTGCTTTAAAAGTAGCATGCTCAAAGAAAAATTGGCTTACGAAGAGAAATTTTTGAACCAACTTGGGGCAATAGACACTAAAACAGGCTTGTATCAGTGCAAATATTTGAAGGAAATTTTTGTCGAACTTTCGGAAAATTTAAAGATAAAAAACGGAACTTTCTCAGTTTTAACGCTTGATGATTCTTGTAAAACAAAGATTTCAACAAACAGGCTGGCTCAAACCATAAAATCTTCAATCAGACAAGACGACCTTGCGGCGATTGCTCGTGGCGGAAAATTTTATTTAATTTTGCCAAATATTGATTTAATCGGTACAAAGGCTGTTTTGCAGAAATTGCAGGATAAAATGGGCGAAAATTTTAAGATTAGAGCGGGAATTTCACTGATTGGTATTCAATCTTTTGTCACGCTTGAAAAACTTGCACTTGACGGAATGACCTCTGCAATTCAAAATGATGTATTGGCGGTTTGTTTGGAACATAACATTGATGTTCAAAATTCGTGGTTGGAAGACGATGCCACAGAACAATCCGTCAAAAGTTTCAAATTATTTAAAAATGTATTTACAAATAAGATGAATAATATTATTATTCCGATATTTTTCAGGTATAAAAACGAATTTGAAGCAAAATTGACTAATACTGAAGTTAGCCAATATGCAAATAATATCGAGTGTGTTTTCAGTCTGAAAAACGAGAATATTCATAGCGAATTGACTATTCGATATAACGGATTTGCTAAATTTAAAATAGAAATTACTCATACGGGACTTGATAGTGCCGAAAATACAAAACTAGAGGTGCCGTTGAGCAAACTTACGGACAAATATTTAATTTCATTGTTAAAACAATTAAAAAATGAGTATAAACAGACAGCATATAAGAAAGGAAGTTAAAATGTTGAACATTGAAGATAGCGTTTTAGTTGTTATTGATATCCAAGACAGACTTGTTTTGGCATCTAAGTATGGCGTTGATGTTGCCAATACAATGGCAAAGGCTGCCCGTGCGGCATCAGTTTTGGGCATTCCGACTGTTGTAACGGAACAATATCCGAAAGGTTTGGGGCATAATGTTCCACAACTTCAAGAAGTGCTTGATACAAATGCTTTTGTGACTGAAAAAGCAGCGTTTTCGGCAATGCTTGAACCTGCTTTCGCTCAAAAGATTGAAGAGTTAAAGGCTGCAGGTAAAAAACAAATCGTAATCGGCGGTATTGAAACTCATATTTGTGTTTTGCAAACCGCTCATGACTTGATGAAAGCAGGTTTTGAAGTTTATGTATTGAAAGATGCGTGTGCAAGCAGAAATAAGGCAGAATACAAAACAGGCTTGGAATTGTTAAAACAATACGGTGCAAAGGTTACTTGTCTTGAAATTACGTTG
Organism: Acutalibacteraceae bacterium; assembly: GCA_963654845.1. GTDB lineage: Bacteria > Cyanobacteriota > Vampirovibrionia > Gastranaerophilales > Gastranaerophilaceae > Zag111. The sequence goes on from CAVKDD010000040.1 coordinate 6,441, forward strand.
TTTGAATGGTTGAAAACCTCAAAAAATCCTAATTTCAAAGAAGTTCAAGCACTAATCAAATAATTTTGTATTTTAAAAAAGGCTTCCGAGATAATCGGAAGACTTTTTTTATGGAGTTTTTATAACCATTTCGCAGTTTTTACAATCAAAGAACAACGGATATTTTATCCCTTTTGAATTTTCTAAATAAAGTGGTTTACAAGGTTTTCCGCATAGTCCTGTCGCAAATTTCAGACAGTGTTTTGTTCTCATAACTTCTGTTCCTGATTTAATATTATCCGAAGTTTCCAACGCACGTTCTTTAACGTTAACTTTACATTCTTCATAAAATTTTTCGGCTTCATCATTAAAAATATTGAATTTATAGTCTGCAATTTTATCAGGAAATTCCGCATAACAGATAGGTTTTTGAGCCTCTTTTGGATAATTTTTTACTCTTTCTGTTAATAAATTATCAAGCAAATCACGTCGTAATTGATTTATGGCAGAAATTGGCATAAACGGAAGTTCAGTATTTTTTAGTTCAAATTTCTTAACATAAAAAATACTTTCGCCTGTTTTTTGCATTTGAGATTTGAAAGTTTCGGTCATTTTACCTATATTTTTCGGGACTTCGCCGCTTGGTAGGTTCGCCGTAATTTTATTGTTATCTTCATCGATAAGCGTAATTTTTTCCTTATCAACGGAAAACTCAACGGCAATTTTTCTTGAGGTCTTTGTATTTGTCAGTTTTTTATCAAAACTGCTGTCAAAGTTGCGATAAAGCAGAGTTCCCGATTTTAAACCGTTCATGGAATTCGGATAAACCTTGTTCCCTTCAACTCTATTCACTAAAAATCCGCTCATTTCGCCGTTTTGGATGAAACAAATTCCGTCTTGCGGGTGAATATCTGCATCAATTTCAAAATATTTTGAGGTGATTCGTTTAACTTTGCCCAGTTTTTCCCCTCTTGATTTTGGTGATAAAAAGTTAAAACATTGTTCTCTATCTTTTAGAAAATACGTTGTATAACCTCGATTAAAGGTCTTATCAACGTTTGGCGTGAAATCGCAAAATACCTTGCCTGATGAGGTTCTTTCGGCATATATATTCAATAATTCGTTATAAAAGGCTGTTACGTTGCGAACATAGTTTGTATCCTTTAGTCGTCCTTCAATTTTGAACGACTTAACACCTGCATTAACAAGGTTTTCGACCTCGCTTGATGCGTTGAAATCCTTTAATGAAAGCAAATATTTGTCTTTTAATATGTATTTTCCGTCTTTATCCACGAGTGAATATCGCAATCTGCAAGGTTGTGCACATTCACCTCGGTTTGCCGAACGTCCGCCGTTTACATAAGAAAAATAGCACTGTCCGCTGTATGATACGCACAAAGCCCCATGAATAAAGGTTTCAATTTCGCAATCGGTATTTGAGCAGATTTCTTTGATTTGCTCGATTGACAATTCTCGGGCTAAAATTACTCTTGATAGTCCGATTTTATCGAAAAATTTAACCTTTTCAAGGGTTCTATTATTGCATTGTGTGCTTGCATGAAGCGGTATTGGCGGCAGTTTCCCGTCTATTGCCGCTTTAACAAGTCCCATATCTTGTACAATAATGGCATCAACGCCAATATTATATAGGTTTTTCACCAATTCTATTGCATTTTCAAGTTCTGTATTGTTAAGAATTGTATTAATCGCAACGTGAACTTTTGCATAAAATTTATGTGCATAATTTACGAGCTTTTCTATGTCTTCCAAAGAGTTTGGGGCATTTTTTCTTGCTCCAAATTCACACGCTCCGATATAAACGGCGTCTGCACCACTATCTATTGCCGCAATTCCTGTTTCTAAATTTTTTGCAGGTGCTAATAATTCTACTGTTTTCATAAGCATATTTTATAACAAAATTATCAATAAAATTTAATAATTGGCATAATTTTTACAATTAATGTTAAAATTGAACAAAAAGGAAGGATAATGAAAATAGCGTTAATAAATCATGGCTGTGCAAAAAATCTTGTTGATGCCGAATTAATACTGGGAATGTTGGCGGAAAAAGGTCATACAATCACTTTAGATGAAACTGATGCGGATGTTGTAATCGTTAATACCTGCTCATTTATTC
>CAVKDD010000041.1:0-8539 GCA_963654845.1 Acutalibacteraceae bacterium
TCATTGAATAAACCATTGCACCGATACATGGCAACAACAGCAATGCTGATAAGCATACCCATAGAACTCTGTATTTTACTACATGAATTTTCTTTTTTCCTATATCAAACATTTTATATTTACCTCAACTTTCCTAGTCCAAAATTCCAAAACGGGCTTTTTCACGTTTGGTTTCAGTCGCTTCATAACCTTGTCCGATTTCGTCTTTAGACAACCCGAACAATGCAGGGTATTTCAATTCGCCTGTACCAAATACGATGTGCATAAAGTTTCTGGTAACCGTAATAGCGGTGAACATTGAAACAAGAACACCAATTACCAATGTTAAAGCAAAACCTTTAACAAAACTGCTTCCCAAGTAATACAAAATAACACTGGTCAAAATTGTTGTCATATTTGAATCGAAAATACTTGTCCACGCTCTGTCAAAACCTGTAGAAATCGCAGTGTAAAGATTTCTGCCCGCTCTCAATTCTTCCTTAGTTCTTTCAAAGATAAGAATGTTCGCATCAACCGCCATACCTATTGACAAAATAAATGCGGCAATACCTGCAAGTGTAAGAGTTACAGGAATCATCTTGAACAAAGAGAACATAATCAAACCGTAAACAATCAATGCCAAGTCAGCAATAAGCCCCGGTAATCTGTAGTAAAGTAACATAAATATCATTACCAAACCGACACCGATAATACCTGCTTTTTGAGATTTTGCGATACTGTCAGCACCCAAAGTAGGACCAACCTGACTTTCTTCAATGATATCTGAAGGAACAGGCAATGCACCCGCATTCAAGTAGTTAACCATTTCTTGAGCTTCTTTGATATCAAATCCGCCGTCACCGCCTGAAATTTGAGCCTTACCGCCTAAGATAGGTTCATTAATGTTCGGAGCGGTTCTCATTTCACCTTCATAGAAGATAGCCATTGGTTTACCGACAAGCTTTTGGGTTAATTGAGCAAATTTTGTTGCACCTTTTGCGTTAAATTCTAACGATACAACCCATTGACCGCTTTGATCGGAACCGATTGAAGCAGATTTCAAATCTTCACCGGTGATTGCAGGTTGTTCCCAAACGATTTGACCTGTAGTGTTATCTCTTACGATTTCACCTTTGTCATCAAGTTTTGGAGCTCTGAAATCTAATTGAGCGGTTTTACCAAGAATTTCTTCCGCTTTTTTAGTATCGGTTTCACCAGGAATTTCTACAACAAGTCTTTTGTCACCAACTTGAGCAACACTGATTTCTTCAACACCCATATTATTTACACGGTGTTCAATAGCATACTTCAAATTGCTCATAACTGACGGAGTGATTTCTGTCACAGAATCAGTAGTCTTGGCTTCAAGAATAATTCTTGTTCCGCCGACCAAGTCCAGTCCGAGTTTTGTAGGTTTTTTGTAAATTACAAAAATACTTGCAATTACAAGGCATACAATAACCCAAAACCAAATAATTTTGTTTTTCAATTTTTTACCCTCTTTTATTTCTAATACAACTGTTTATTACAAAATAATATTAGCCTAGTTTCCTAATTCGGCTTTAATACTGTCTATTACCGCAAATAGTTCTTCTTTTTCGGCTTCATTCAAGACTGCTAAAGGTTTTCTTACATGTTCGTTAATCAAACCTCTGTGAGCCAATGCAGCTTTAACGGGAACAGGATTTGGAGCCATAAACAATTTCTTGAAAGCAGGATACAAAGTTCTGTGCATATTTTTAGCAACAGCAAGTTGACCTGTCTTGAAATTTCTAATCATAGACTTAATTTCAGTTCCGAACAAGTGAGAAGCAACCGAAATTACACCGTGAGCTCCAAGAGATAACATCGGTAATGTCAAACTGTCATCACCTGAATATATCGCAAAGTTTTCAGGACAAAGGATTTTCAATTCGCTGATTTTGTCCATATCGCCGAAACTTTGTTTCAAACCTACGATATTATCGTATTTTTCCGCCAAATATGCAACCGTTTCAGGCAACATATTAACACCTGTTCTTGACGGAATATTGTACATTATAATAGGCAAATCAGTGGCTTCCGCAACTGCAGAAAAATGTTCAATCATACCTCTTTGATTTGGCTTGTTGTAATAAGGAACGACCGACAAAATCGCATCGACCTCTTCTTTTTGTGCGAATTTTGAATAAGAAATCGCAGATGCTGTCGAATTTGAACCTGCACCCAAAATAATTTTTACTCTGTTTTGAACCGCACGTTTTACGGAATTAACCAATTCGATTTCTTCCTCGTTAGTCAATGTCGGAGATTCGCCTGTTGTGCCTGCAACAAGTATTGCTTCACTACCTGAATCTACCAAATGTGCAGCAAGTGATTCCACTTTATCATAATCAATCGCACCTGATTCCGTCATCGGCGTAATCATTGCCGTTACAACTTCTCCACAATCGTATCTTAAAGCCATAATGCTAATCCTCTACTTTCCCTCATCTGTTATACGGGATAATTATATTACAAATTATAATAATAATGTCGAAATATTAAGATATTTTATTAATATAGGGTTGAGTTTGGTTTTCTTTTCTTTTGTGATAAAATTTAGGATATGAAAGGGATTAAAATATCAAAGAAAAATAAACTGTATTTCATTGCAGGGCTTGCTATAGTTGGTGTTTTGGCTTGGGCATTTATCACGGCGGGAATAATTACCCGTGATTTCAACAGACAACAACAAGCGGCAACAGGCGAAAGCCAGCAGGCAGAAGTTAGCGGAATTATTCTGACAGAAACCAAAAACGAAAAGAAATACTGGGAAATCTATGGAGATACGGGCGAATGGAACAGTAACAAAAGTATTGCCCAACTAAACAACGTAATCGGAAATTTTTATAAAGATAACGAAGTTTCAATGAGCTTTAAGTCTTCAAAAGGAACTTACAACTCGGAAAAAGGCGACATTACTTTATATGATCATACCGTCATAGCCTTGAAAAACGGAATTATTCTAAAAGCAGACAAATTGCATTGGCTAAATTCTCAATCTCCGATTGTTGCGGACGGTCACATTGAGATTTTGAAGGACAATAGCCTGCATTCCACTGCAAACAAAATAGAAATCAGTCCGAACTACGACAGTTTTAAAATTATAGGAAACACAGTTTCAAAAGTTTATGAGGATAAAAAATAGTATGAAAAAAATATTAACAGCGATATTTGCGTTATTAATACTTGCGGGAACCGGAGTTTACGCATCTGACTTGGTTATCGAATCCAAAAATCAGACCTATAACGAAGGTGATAATAAAATTAAATTTAACGGAAACGTAAAGGTTTCGATTGACGACTTGAAAGTAGTCGGAGATAGTGCCGATGTCAACGTTACAAACGACCAAAGACTTGATACCGCAACTTTTTACGACAAACCTTATGCTTTTGAAATTAAAAAGAATAAAAAAAGAGAAGTTAAAGCAAACATTTTGAAAGTTTCTCTGTTGTCAAAAGTCATAAGAGCGGAAGGCGATACTCAATCAATCGTTTTTGAAGGCAAAACACCGATTGTCGTAATTAACGCAGATGTTCAGGAATACGACACAAAAACAGGCGTTATGACGGCAACGGGAACGGTTACAATGCGATACAAAGAAATTGAAACCTTCTCAAATCGTGCAGAAATCACAACCGAGAAAAACGGTGATTTGAAAAAACTCGTCTTAATCGGTAATGCAAGCGTTAAACAAGAAAATAACGAATCTTTTGCCGACAGATTTGTATATGATGCAAAAACAGGGGTTTTGACCGCTAACGGAAACACAACTTCAAACACTACAATGGATGACGGTTCAAAATTAACCCTAAAATCAACTTACCAAGAATATAATCAAAAACGTTCAATTTTCAACGCAAGCGGAAACGTTAGAATTTGGTATCAGGATTATTATGCGGTAGGTCCGAAAGTTACGCTATACCCCGGTCAAGGTTCGGAAAAACCTAACGAAGCATACTTCACGGGACGTTCAAGCATTACTCAAGGCGTAAGAACTATTTTTGCAGACAGAATTAAAATGACAATGAGTCCGAAAAGCTTTGATGCTCAAGGCAATACAAGAACCGTTATCAAGAATATCGGCTCAGGCTCAGATGAAAATATGACATTAGGATTATAGAATTATGAAAGAAAAATTAGATAAAGCGTTAGAATGTTTTAAGAAAAAAGACTGGAACGGTGCGATAGATTTATTCACCTCTATTCTTGAAATTGAACCGAACAATGCGGAAATTTATAACAATTTGGGACTTTGTTATGCAAATTTGGGTGACGAAGAAAAAGCCGAAAAAAATTATCTCAAATGTATTGAACTAAATCCGTCAATCCCGCAATGCTACATCAATTTGGTTGACATTTATTACAAACAAAAAAGAATGAGCGAAGGCATAAATATTTTATCTTATGCGATAGATTCACTGGAAGATAACTTGTTATTCCGCCATTACCTTGCAAGATTTTATATGGAAGATGCAAAACAAGACTTGGCAGTTGATGAACTCGTTTATATATTGGAAAAACAACCTGATAATTACGATGCTTATTATGATTTGGCAAAAATTTATTTTGAGTTCGGAAATTACGATTCCGCTATTGAAAACTTGGAAAATGTTTTGGAATACAAACAGGATAATGAATTAATTTATTTCTATTTGGCAGAAGCATATCAAGCAAATGACGAAATCGACAAAGCAATTTCAAACTTTTTGAAGGCAATCGCAACAAATAATAAATTCCCGCTACCGTATAAAAAAGTTGCTATTTTATTTATGGCTCGTGGTGATTATGAAGATGCGGTCGAATATTTGGAAGACTACATGAATTTTGACATTCTACCTGAGGAAAAAGAAAATACTCAAAAACTTATCGACAAAATCAAGTCAAAAATCAGCGGTTAAGGATTGTTAATGAAGAAGAAATATTGGATTGCATTCTCATCAATAGAACAAATTGACAGCAGTTTTATTTTGAAACTGTATGAATATTTTGGCGACATTGAGCAAGCCTTTCAAGCCTCTTTGAACGACTTAAAAAACATTGACGGCTTGAGCGTTAAAAAAGCCGAAAACTTCTTGAAATATCGTGACAAAGTCGATATTGATAACACTTTTACCGAAGTTGAAACAAGAGGGATAAATTTCCTGACATATACGGACGACAGATACCCGCAAATGTTGAAACAAATCTCTAACCCGCCCGCTGTTTTGTATTACAAGGGTAAATTATTTGATTGTAATCTTGATAAAACTTTGGCGGTTGTGGGTTCAAGACGAGCAAGCACAAACGGAAGAGAGGATTTGAGAAAAATTATCTCGGGACTTTCAAACACAGATATATGTATTGTTTCGGGACTTGCCGCAGGAATTGACACGGTCGCTCATACTTCGGCAATAGAAAACAACTTAAAAACAATCGGCGTAATTGCAAGCGGTTTTGATTACACTTATCCTGCAAGTAACAAAACCTTATACCAAAATATCGAAAACGGTTACGGGGCGGTAATTTCCGAATATTATCCGACTTTCGGACCCGTAAAATTCAGATTTCCGCAAAGAAACCGAATTGTGTCAGGGCTATCCTACGGAACTTTGGTAGTCGAAGCCTCACTAAAAAGCGGTGCATTGATTACGGCAAATTTAACTTTGGAACAGGGAAGAGAATTGATGTGCGTTCCGGGGCTGATTTCTAATCCTAATACGCAAGGCATTTACAAACTTTTGAAAAACGGTGCAACTTTGGTTACAGAAAGTGACGACATTTTGAACGCCTTGAATTGGGAAATCAAAGACAGTACGCCGTCAGGACAGTTGGTTTTGCCGATGTTGACAAGCGAAGAAGATTTAATATTTAAAAATTTAGAAATAGAAGAAAAATGCGTTGATGAATTGTTGAGTTTGACAGGATTGCGTTTTGACGATTTGTTGATGAACTTGACAACAATGGAGCTTAAGGGCATAATAAAACAATGTGACGGGGACAGATACAAGAGAGTGTAGAAGAGTAAATGGCTGAAACTAAAACAAAATCAAAAACTAAAGAAAAATCATTGGTAATAGTCGAATCACCTGCAAAATCAAAAACTATCAAAAAGATTTTGGGAAGTGATTTCCAAATTGAAGCAAGTTACGGTCACATAAGGAATTTGCCGACAAAGGATTCTGCGACACAAAACTTGGGGTTTGATGTTAATAATAATTTTGAACCGAAGTTTGAAATTATCCCCGGAAAACAACAGGTGGTAAAAAAACTGAACGACTTAGCGAAAAAAGTTGACAAAGTTTATCTGGCTTCCGACCCCGACCGTGAGGGAGAAGCTATTGCGTGGCATGTACGTCAGGTTTTGAAAGTGCCTGATGAAAAAATTTGCAGAATTGTATTTAACGAAATCACACCAAAAGCCGTTAAACACTCCGTTGAAAACCCACGTTCAATAGATATGGATATGGTGCAAGCCCAACAAACAAGACAAATCTTGGACAAACTCGTAGGTTTCAAATTGAGTCCAGTGCTTTGGAAACAAATCGGGAACAGAAATTTGTCGGCAGGACGTGTTCAATCGGTTGCCTTGCGTATGATTTGCGAAAGAGAAGACGAAATCGAAGCATTCGTTCCGCAAGAATATTGGTCAATTCACGCAAATTTGGACAAAGACGGAAAAGAATTTGAAGCCGAATTGTCAAAAATTAAAGGCAAATCAGTAGAAAAAACAATTAAATCAAAAGAAGAAGCTCAAAAAATTGTTGACTATTTGACAAACCCGCAAACTCAATATGAAGTTTCAAAGGTTACGAAAAAATCCACCAAAAGAAAACCTACCGCACCGTTTATCACTTCAACAATGCAACGTGCGGCGAGTTCAAAACTCGGCTTTGGGGTTTCAAAAACAATGCAGGTTGCTCAAAAATTGTACGAAGGTATTGAAATTGACGGAACTCCGGTCGGTTTAATTACCTATATGAGAACCGATAGTGTCAGGGTTTCGGATGATGCTCAAAATATGGCTCACGATTTTATTATGCAAAATTACGGCGAAAAATATTATCCTGAAAAGCCTAATATTTATGCAAAAGGTAAACAAAACGTTCAGGACGCACACGAAGCCATACGTCCGTCATACCCTGAAAGAACTCCTGAAAGCATTAAAAAATATCTTGATAATGACCAGTATAAATTATACAAACTTATTTGGGAAAAATTCATGTCTTCTCAAATGGCACCTGCCGAAATTGCGAATAAAACAATCGAAATTACTTCAGGCGATTACACCTTGAGAGCAGGCACAAGCAAAGTTACTTTTGACGGCTTTTTGACACTTTATAATGACGAGTCTGAAGATGATGATAACAAATCTTCAGATGCTAAAATTCCTGACTTGGAAAAAGGTGACAAAGTTGTTTGTAAGAAAATTAATCCTAAACAACACTTCACTCAACCGCCGCCAAGATATAACGAAGCTTCACTTGTAAAAGCGTTGGAAGAATACGGAATCGGTCGTCCGTCAACTTACGCAACGATTATCACCGTAATTCAAACAAGAAAATACGTTGAGAAAAAAGATAAAGCACTTCGCCCGACATTACTTGGCAGAACGGTGTCAAAACAGTTGGTAAGCCAATTTGCGGATATTATGGACTATAAGTTCACCGCAGGAATGGAAGCAAAACTTGATAAAATTGCCGAAAAAGAAGCGGTTTGGGTCAAGGTTTTGCAAGACTTTTACACTCCGTTTATGGACGAAGTTAACTCGGTGATGAAAACAGTTCAGCGTGTAACGATTGAAACAAACGTGAAATGCCCGAATTGCGGAAAACCAATGGTCTTGAGAACCAGCAAAACAGGTTCACAATTCTTGGGTTGCTCGGGGTATCCTGATTGCAAAACAGCAATGTCAATCAATGTTATGCAGGAAATGGAAGAAGAGCAAGGCGAAGGTGACGGAACACCTAAACCAAAAGAAGTTTGCGAAGAAAAATGCGAAAAATGCGGTTCTGAAATGATTTTCAAAATGGGACCTTACGGCAAATATATGGAATGCACAAATTCTGAATGCGGTTTCCGCAAACCTTACCGAAAATCAACGGGCGTAACTTGCCCAAAATGTGGCGAAGGCACGATTGTTGAAAGAAAATCAAAACGTGGAACAATATTTTACGGTTGCAACAAATACCCGAATTGCGACTTTGTATTGTGGAACGAACCGACAGGCGAAAAATGCCCTGATTGCGGTAGCCTTTTGGTTAAAAAAGTTCTGAAAAAAGGAACTGTCGTTTCTTGTTCAAACGCAAAATGCAGCTACAAAAAACCTGAAGAACAAACCGCAGAACCGCAAACCGAAGAGTAAGAAAATTCATGTCATTCTGAAAACTTAGAAAATTTTTGCGAAAGCAATGAGCAAATAAATTTTCTTGTTATTCAGAATCTGTGCAAAATATTGCAAAGTCAAACGTAGGTCAGGCACTGCCTGACACTTAAAATTACGTTGTCGGCGTGGCAACGCCGACCTACTTTGCAAGAGGCTCATAATCAGTCAGTGAG